>NZ_JAYMYJ010000048.1:0-3099 GCF_035668035.1 Candidatus Thiothrix phosphatis
CAGGTTTCAGTCCAGCCTCTTTTAAACGCAGGAGGCTGGCATGAGACAACAAGACAACCGGCTCAAGCCGGAAGGAATTGGGGAAATGAACACGATCTATACAGGCCGCAACTGGCGCGGCTTTGACCAGCCAGAAGTAGAGCCAGCTCCAAGCGAGTGGCTACCAACCGGGTACGACGAATCAGTCTATGACGAAATCGACGCCCTCTTTTACGCAGGGAGCTTGAATGGGCTGGACGCGGGCGACGTGATGTCGATCTGCATCAGGCTTCAAAACGAACTGGAGAAAGCAGCATGAACATCAGCTTGCCACTCTATGAGTTGTACGACATTGAAGACGAGCAGGAGCGCGAATTCTGCCTAGACCAGTATTTCTTGCTGGTCTACTGGGAGCATCACGACGAATGGGGGAATCCTGTTTAAGTGAGGGAGTTTTAAGGCTGATCGGTGCGCATTTGAGGAGTGCGCACCAGTGAGCCAACCGGCCTAGACCGATTCGGGGAAATGATGGGCATCTAGGAAGGGGTGGACGGAATCACCAAGCGAGCCGGGGAACGCGACCCGGCAAGACGGCAGGCGGGTTACACGGAAACCTTGACCGGGCAAGCAACCCGCCGCCGACACACACCGATTTACAGAAAAGGATACCTCAAAAATGAGCGCACTTGAAGAACTCAAAGCCCGCAAGCAGGCGCGTGAAGAAGAGAAAGCGTCAGCACAGGAGGCGGGAAACAACGACGCACTGATACAAGGCGTCCTTGTCCCATTCAAACACTGGCGAAACAACAAGCCAGTCAGGGTGTACATCCTAATGAATCCAGTCGCAGTGACTAATGACCTTCTGGATGTGGCCATCGATGAAGCTGAAAAAACAACCGGCATGAAGCTGGATGTATACGAAAAATACAACACCAGCGATGGCGGAAACCAAAAAAAGCCATGGGCGCCTAGAACATGAAAATATCGACAGTATCAACAGTATCAAGCCTGCTGTCACGTCAGCAGGCAGAAAGCACCTCCATGCTGATCGTTGCTGACATCGAAACTGGCGCGGCGGCACCAGAGGATTTGCAAAAGCTGGTTGACGGATGGAAGCCGGGCGGAAACCTGAAAAATCCTGAAACGATTGAACAACACCGCCAAAAGTTTATGGATGAAATCACGCTGGAGTCAGCGAAAACAGATGCAGCGCCAATTGTGTGCTGTGCCATACGAACAAATCGAGGGCACCGAGAAGTATTCTCCTGCCTGCCTAAGCTGAATGCTCTTTCAATCCATGACTATGAGCTGATCGAGACAGACACAGAGGCAGATATGCTAGACCTGTTGGTTTTCCGCCTGAACGAACTGGCATACATGGAAGAGGCAAGGAAGTTTGTCGGGCATAACCTGAAAGCGTTCGACCTCGTAAAAATCCGTAATCGATGCGGGCGCAATGGCGTAAAGCTGCCGCCAGCATTAAGGCCATACGCAGTGCCTGTTTTCGACACGATGGAAAACGCGAAGCATTACTCAGTCGATTTGGCAAAAGACAAAACAAAGTTCGTAAGCTTTGAAATGGCGGCTCTTTACTGTGGGTTCGATACCCACAAGCGCAGTTACTCGGGCGCTCAAGTGCCAAAGGATGTTTCCCGTATTTATGAGCTTTTGGCACAAGACCCAGAAAGCCAAGAGGCCAAGGAGCTAACAGAAACAATCCTTCTTTACAACACAGAAGATGTGGAAGGAGAGCTTGATTTAGCTGTTTTCATGGCTGCCGATCAATTGTGATGACCATCCCAATCATTCAAATCATAAGGAGTATATGTATGTACCAAGAAATTGAAATGCTGATGGAAGAAATTGAACTGATGCGCGAAGAGTTCTTCGCGGCTGATGACATGGAAACACGATTGGAAATAGCAAATGAAATTTCCGATCTTGAAGATCAGCTTTTAAAGGCGCGGATGCGTGAGATTGAAGGTGTGACCCCATGGGTGGGTGTACTCACATGAATGAATTCATCCATAAGTTCGCAAATAAATAAAACCGGCAAGATCACTGGCGAAGAACCAACAACACTGAGGAACGATATGAATATCGACATCAATAGCCTGACAATCGGTCAGGCAAAAGAACTGGCTGCACTGTTTGGCGGCGCAGCCCGGGAAGAAGCGAAACCAAACCCGCACCTTGGAAAGGTATGCCTGATCAGGACATACGCCAGCGGCGTGCATTGCGGGATACTGATTGACCAGCAAGGCCGACAGGTTGAACTAAAAGACGCCCGCCGCCTGTGGAAATGGCAAGTGAAGGACAACGCAGGCATCAGCCTGTCAGACATCGCAATACATGGCGTTGGCCGGGAATCAAAAATATGCGCCATCGTCCCCCAAATGACCATCCTTGACGCCATAGAAATACTGCCCCTGTCAGATGATGCAAAAACCAGCATCGTCAATACCGAGGTATACAAACCATGATCACGTTTGAGGATTATGAGCTCGACGGCTCCGGCTCCGGCGACGGCGACGGCGACGGCTACGGCTACGGCTACGGCTCCGGCGACGGCTACGGCGACGGCTACGGCTCCGGTTAATTAACCCCTACTTGGCTGGCGGCAATGCCAGCCCCTTTTAACAACCGCCTTGCCGCGCTCCTCCTAGCGCTCCTCTCCTCCAACAGCGGCAGGGCGGTTTCTAAAGGGACAAACGGGCAGGAAGCCAACAAAATCAACAGTAAAGGCAAACTTAAAAATGAAAAGCGAACCAACAATCTCTTGGGCAAACGCCATCGCAACAGCGGCCATCAGCATGTCATGCTGCCTTCTTATCCTCACATGGCCTGCCGCAAACGCAGCCAGCCAACTGGCTGCCAAAGAAAGTCCAAGGCCGCCCGTAATCGCAGGGACTTACACCCCGCCACCCAATGTTGACTGGGGCTGCGGCGTCGGCAAACCCGTCACGATCCGGCAGGACAAAAGCCGCATCTGCCCGATCAAACCCTACCAGCGCGGAAGCGCAGAAAAGACCATGACAAAGGATGAACACATCCAGGCCGGACACGGCGCACTGTCGCTAGTGGCCACTGTAAACAATTGGCCTGCAATGCGATCGGTCG
>NZ_JAYMYJ010000049.1:0-17017 GCF_035668035.1 Candidatus Thiothrix phosphatis
CCATTGTCATAAACCATCAGCCGCAATTGCCTGTCTGCGGGATGGGCACTGATCCGGATGACTCCCCCCAGTTCCCCGCCAAACTTTTCCTGCACCGCCTCATAGGCATTCTTGGCCAAATTATGCAAGATGAGATAGGTCGAGCCGGTACGCTCCTCAAACCAGTAATCACCCGCATTCGCCGGGAAATCAAACTCCAGCCGCACCTGACAATGCGCCACCCCATTGCACAGCAGCAGACCCAAGTCATCCCGCAACTCCGCCAGCGAAATGCAGCGCCTGACAGCTTTTTCATTGCCCAAATCGTCCAGCACCAGTTGTGACACCTTGCGCATGTAGCTGATCGACTTTTCCAGCCGATCCAGGTCATTGCTGACATCGCCGCCCTCCTTCTGCCGCTGGCGGATGCGCTCCGCGCTCAATCCCGCCACGCCGATCAGCGTGTTCAGCTCATGGTTGATGGCGCGGGTCGAATGCCCGATGGCGGCTTCGCGCTGCAAGGTTTCCGCTTCGCGTTCCACCCGTTCGCGTTGCAGGCGTTCGCTGAACACCGCCGCCATTTCTTCCACCACATAGCGTTCCAGTTTCCATAGGATGAACGTCAGCCCCAGGTAACAAGCGATCAGGTACACCTCAGTCCGCAGATCCGTCGGATATAGCCACAGCACCAGCACGCAAAAACTGGCGAATGCGGTTCCCACCGTAATTAGCTTGTTGCGAGGCCGATGCACCTCCGTCAATGCCCCAAAAGTCAGCGTCAACCAAGCAATCACTGCCGACGCCTCATGCGCATTCAAGCTCCAGGCGATATACACATCGAACGGAAAATTCACGCACCAACGGATGGTGTCAAAGGTATCCGAACGGGCTGAAACCACGCCCCACGGTGTAGGGATGTCCTTAAGCAAGGAGAGGAAAACATTCAGCCCAGCCACAGCAATAATGACGACCATACCGGACAACACCCGGTCATTCCCCGGTTGCCAATGGGACAGCACCAGAAACACCGTTGTGGCCACCATCACCGGCACGACAATACGGGTAAACAGCAGTTTGTAACGCTCCTCCAACCGTTGTTGCAGATCAACATCCAACGCCATGCGGTTTCCTTGTATTCGGGTTAAGCCTCTATCCCCAACCGCAACGCCGCCCGCGCCGCCTCAGTGCGGTTGTGCGCATTTAGCGCCCGCAGCACCGCGCTCACATGTAGCCTGACCGTGCCTTCCGCGCAATCTAGCCTGCGGGCGATCAGTTTGTTGGGCAAACCCACCATCAGCAGGCGGCAGACTTCCAACTGGCGCGGGGTCATGCCGTATTCGCCGACAACCTCGTTTTCAACCTGAGCCAGAAGCGGGGAAACCGAAGGGGATAAAACTTCCGCCGCAGGCCCCGCCAGCACGGAGGGCGAAATGTAATGTTCGCCAAACAGGATCAGATCCAACGCATTTTTGATTTCACGCCCCCCGGCTGTTTTCGAAATATATCCATTAGCCCCGGCTTCCAACGCAACACGGGCCAGTTCCGCATCGCCCGTGCCGGAGAGGATAGCGATCGGCGTGCCGGGCGTCTTTTCACGGATCAGCGCCAAACCCGTGACGCCGTCCATACCCGGCATGGAAACATCCAGCAAGATCAGGTCAAACCCGGCATAGGTGCCCAATACGCCCATGGCCTCCCCCACCGAACCGGCATCAAACACTTTGGCCTCAGGAAAGCAGTCCCCCATATGCGCCCGCAAAACTTCCCTGAACAATGGATGATCATCAACAACCAATATACGCATCATCTTCACTCCTACTCCCTCAATATTCAGTTACGTTCTGTTTACTATGCAGAATAGTTTAGGACAAATGGCTTACTGATAAAGAATGAAATGAATGAGATATGGATTAACATGGCCTATGGCCACTACTCAACCTAGCTAACAACCCTACTGGAAAAAATTGTATGCAAGCGCTGACTTACTGATAAAAATCAATGTAAAGGTTAAAGTTTCAACAGCACAACCCTTATTTAAAAAAACAACATTCGAACCTTCCGTGTCTTTTTAGCGACACACGTTGTGTCTTGCCAACAGCGAAGGGTCAGAGCTTGCATTGTACCCTGGCTCTCAAAATGGCAACTTTTACTTGTTTATGGAGACTACATAATGAAAAAACAGATTCTGGCTACTAGCATCGCCATCGGTTTAACACAGCTGGCAATCCCAGCGTTCGCGGACGTCACCCTGTATGATTACGAACAGCCTTCCAGCGCCTATGAAGATGCGTATGTGTCAGGCCGCCTGAATGTGAACAGCGGCAACCAAGACCAGACCAGCCATGACCTGAGCGTGGACATGAATTACGAGCGGGTGTTCAGCTCACCAGACCGCGACGTCAAAGTCAGCGGCGACTTGCTGGGCACTTCCAAGCGCGGCCCGAACACCGGCGATGACACCCAGGAAAACTATGTCGGCAACGGCTCCGTCAGCGCAAACAAATATTTCCAGCCGAACAGCAAGGGCGCTTTTTGGTATGGCGACGGTGAAGTTGGCGTGAAAAAAGGTGCCGAAGACCCGCGTGTCAAAGTAGGCGTGGGCCTTGGTTATGGCCGCGTCGTCAATGTGACGCCAATGGCGCAGGCTCTCCGTCTGGTGGAAGCCCTGCGGAACAAAAACCGCCTGACCGCTGACCTGACCAAGGCAGAATACAACCAACTTGCCAATGTCATCGCCAAGGAAAGCGAATACCGTTCCCGCTATGGTGCTGCCGACTACCAGCAGAACTGGGTGAATGACATGGAAACCGCGCTGGAGGCAACCGGCAAGACCAACGGCAAACTGGACGCCATCGGCATCCTGAAAGCCTATGATGTGCTGGTCAATGAGCGCATTTCCACCCGCAAATACGGCTGGCTGGTCAAGGCGGGCGTGAGCGAGGTCATCAAGGACTATGACGGTGGGGACTCCAAACCGGCGCTGGACGTGGCGGGGGAATACCACAGGCCACTCAGCAACCGCACCCAGTTTTCCAATGAGGCGTCTGCATCCACCATCCTGCAGGATGATGACAAAAGCTACACCGCCAAAAACAACATGAGCCTGACCTATGAAATGTCCGACCGGGTGGACTGGCTGAACAGCTGGGCGCTGAACTATGACCACAACGACAAGACAGACCAGGACACCACCACCAACGCGCTGAGTTCCACTTACCGCTACTACCTCAGCAACAAACTGGCGTTTGACACTGTGCTTGCCCTGTCCAAGGTTGATGACGACATCACCGCCAATGGCAATGATGAAGTGGACAAATCCCTGTACATGGGCGTGACTTACCGCCTGAAATAAACTGGCCTCACCTGGCACCAGCATAAAAAAGGAGGGCTTTAGCCCTCCTTTTTGCTGTACGGGACCAAGACACACCTGTTTCAGGCTTCCCGCGCCACCGCCCGGTAGCCAATGTCGCGGCGGAAATAGACATCCTTCCAGTCAATCGCCCCCACCAGCCGGTACGCCATCTTCTGCGCCTCGGTCACACTATTGCCCAACCCTACAGCGCACAACACCCGCCCACCATTGGTGACGGCCTTGCCATCCTGTTCCGCCGTACCCGCGTGGAACACCTTGCCATCCAGGATCGCCGCCACTTCCAGCCCCAGGATCTCGTCACCCTTGCGGTAAGCATCCGGATAACCGCCCGCCGCCAGCACCACGCCGAGCGCGGCGCGGCTGTCCCATTCCGCCGTCGCCTTGTCCAACCGCCCATCAAGAGCGGCTTCTATCAGGCCGACGAAATCGGATTGCAGGCGCATCATGATCGGCTGGGTTTCCGGGTCACCGAAGCGGCAGTTGAACTCCAGCACTTTCGGCGCGCCATCCGGGGTGACCATCACGCCTGCATACAAAAAGCCGGTGTAGGGGATGCCATCCGCCGCCATCCCGCGCACGGTGGGGTAAATGACTTCCTGCATAATGCGTTCGTGCATCGCTGGCGTCACTACTGGCGCCGGGGAATAAGCGCCCATGCCGCCGGTGTTCGGCCCCTTGTCGCCATCATCGCGCGCCTTGTGGTCTTGGGAACTCGCCATCGCCAACACATGCTCGCCATCCACCATGACAATGAAGCTGGCCTCTTCGCCGGTGAGGAATTCCTCAATCACCACCCGGCTGCCTGCTTCGCCAAAGGCGTTGCCCGCCAGCATGTCCTGGACGGCGGCGATCGCTTCTTCCTCGGTCTGCGCCAGGATAACGCCCTTACCCGCCGCCAGCCCATCGGCCTTGACCACGATCGGCGCGCCTTTCGACCGGATGTAAGCGACTGCCGGTTCAATGGCCGTGAAATTGGCGTATTCCGCTGTAGGGATGTGGTGGCGGGCCAGAAAATCCTTTGCAAACGCCTTGGATGACTCCAGTTGCGCCGCCTGCCGGACTGGCCCGAAACAGCGCAGCCCAGCAGCGCGGAACGTATCCACAATGCCTTTGGCCAGCGGTGCTTCCGGCCCAATCACGGTCAGGCCGATATTATGCCCTTTTGCGTAAGCAGCCAGCGCCTCCACATCCTCCGCCGCAATCGGCAGGTTACGCATGTTAGGCTCCCGCGCCGTCCCGGCGTTGCCCGGTGCCACCAACACTTCGCTCACCCGCCCGGATTGCGCAATTTTCCACGCCAGCGCGTGTTCGCGCCCACCGCCGCCCACCACCAGAACTTTCATGCCTGCTCCTGCTGAATCGTTAATAACTGAAAATGGCCTCATTAAAGCCGGATTGATTAACGGTTTCAACACTTCCGGCGTTTATCTGGGAAAAGCCTCACAGCCAGTCAGGAAAGAAAACAGCGCGTTCACCAGAAATCCTTTGAAACCACTGCCTATTAATGCGGAGATACCGATTTAAAAAAGAGAACTTATTTACACAAAGCCCAATAATAGGCAGAAAAGGTTTTATTGATGCGTGTGTCTGGTATTTTAATAGTCATTTCCCTGCTGTCCGGTTGCCAGGACAAACCCAAGCCCCAATTGGCGGTGGAATTGCCCCCCACCCGCCCGGTCGCCACGATTTATCAGGTCGCCATCAGTATTGGTGCTGCACCCTGTTACCAAAAGCCACAAGCTGACAGCCAGCTCATTACACTCTTGCAGGACAAACAACTGGTTGATCTGGCGTCATTGGAGGAAGGCACGGTCAAAACAGGGCAGGAATATTGGCTACAGATTCACCCGCGCTTTGGGAGTTTCCCCGGCTGCTATGTCAACACCGACAATCTTGTGCCAATTTCCTGAAGCTTTGCTATCCTCCGCGCTTGTGCCCTGCAACCCTAACGCCACAATCATGAGCAAAACTGTACAAGCCGATAGCCGCATCCGCTGGCGTTACCAGCTGTTCCTCGCCGACGGTTATCGGGTGGAAAACAATGAAGACCCTGACGGCGACATCCTGCAACTCGGCCAGGGCGACATTCATCCGAACCTGGAAAATGCCTTGCTGGGGCTGCCGGAAGGCGAACAAACCCGCCTGATCATTTTGGCAGACCAAGCCTTCGGGGCTCCCGACCCCACCGCCATCCAACAACTGCCGCGTAAAGATTTTCCCGCCAACCTTGAATTCAGCGAAGGCCAGATCCTCAGTTTCGCGCTCCCGTCCGGGCAGGAAGTTCCCGGCAAAATCCTTGCGATCGGCGAAAACATGGTCAATGTGGATTTCAACCATCCACTGGCAGGCCACAATATCTGCCTTGAAGTGGAAATTTTGCAAGTTTATTAAACATATCCATTTCATTTTCAAAACATAAATTTTGAAAATTTCCGGTCGTCCTGAATTTGGTTGATGATGGTTGGGTCAATATCAATAACCAAATCCACGGCATGGCAACAATCGCACATATTTCAGACTTGCATTTCGGCTGCGAAGCACCAATGGTGCGGGAAGGGCTGCTGGACGTGCTGGAGCAGTTGCAGCCGGATTTGGTTGTCATCAGCGGAGACCTGACCCAGCAAGCCAGGCGCAGCGAATTCCATACCGCCCGCAGTTTTCTGACCCTGCTTCCCTGCCCCTGCCTGACCGTGCCGGGCAACCACGACTTGGCGGAACGCAACCTTCCCGAGCGATTCGTTTACCCATGGCTAAAATGGCGGCGCTATATCGGCCACAGGCTGGAGCCGGAAATGCGGACGGAACAGTTCATCGCCCTCGGCGTCAACACCGCCCGCCGCATCAGCCTGCATCGGGACTGGTCGCGCGGAAGCATCAGCCCCCTGCAAATCGCCCGAATCCAGCGGCGGCTGCAAACCGCGCCCACCACCAGCCTGCGATTGTTGGCCGCCCATCACCCCTTCTGGTTGCCGCCGCTGTTTGAACACCGCCAGTTGATCCGGCGGCGGGATGCGGCGCTACGGGCGTTCCACCAGGAACTGGACATTATCCTCAGCGGGCATGTGCATCTGGCTTATACCCAAGTGATGCACGGTGTAATCCTTTCGCACGCTGGCACCACCTTGTCCACCCGCCTGCTGCTGGAACAGTCCAACAGTTTCAATATCATCCGTGGCGACCGCCAGCGCCTCAGCGTGGAATTGATGGAATGGGGCAGCCCCCGTTTCCGCCTTGCCCACCAACAGGTGTTCCGGCGGGAAGCGGAGGGTTGGCGGCAACAACCCTGATTTGGTGCTATCATGCAGCCTTGTCAACACGCTGCCCATGCCCATGAAATACACGAATGACGCCTACATCGCCCAGACCCGCTGCTGGCTGGAAAATGTCGTGCTCAAACACAACCTGTGCCCGTTTGCCCACAAGCCGTTTCAGGGCGGGCAAATCCGTTACGTTGTCACCGATTCCGCCCGCCCGGAATTCCTGCTGGAAGACTTGCAGCGGGAGCTGGAACACCTGCGCGCAACACCGGCGGCGGACGTGGAGACCACGCTGCTGATCCACCCTGGCGCGCTGGAAGACTTCCTCGATTACAACGATTTCCTGGATGTGGTGGATGCGCTGCTGGTGGCAGAAGGCTACGAAGGCGAATTCCAGGTGGCCAGTTTCCACCCCGATTACCAATTTGCCGATACGCGCCCCAATGACGCCGAAAACTACACCAACCGCTCACCTTGGCCGATGCTGCACCTGATCCGTGAACACAGCCTGGAACAGGCGATCGCCAGCCACCCTGACGTCGACGCCATCCCCGAACGCAATATCCAGACCATGAATGCGTTGGGGGCGGAACATCACCGCAAGGTGCTGGAAAACTGCCTGCAAACCGGAACCGAATCTAAATGAAAAGCCACGTCCACCGCATTCGGGAAGAGCTTCCCGCCGCCGCCCTGTTCCTGCTGGCAATCTGGGGTGTTTTCCTGCTTGACCGAATTCTCCCGCTGGAGCGTTACGGGCTGATCCCGCGCGACTGGGGCGGCTTGGTCGGAGTGGCAACCATGCCGTTCCTGCATGCCAATTTCACCCATTTGCTGAACAACACCGTGCCGCTGGCGGTGCTGTTGGCCCTGCTGGCGGGGTCACGGGCGGATTCGCGGCTGGCGGTGGTGCTGGTGGCGGTGGCGGGCGGCTTGCTGTTGTGGCTGTTCGGGCGCGGCCATTCGCTGCATATCGGCGCCAGCGGGCTGGTGTTCGGGCTGGCGGTGTTCCTGATCGTGTCGGGGATTCTGGAAAAGCGCGCCGTGCCGCTGTTGGTCAGCGTGTTCGTCGCGTTCACCTATGGGACTACGTTGCTGGCGGGCGTAATGCCGTGGCAACCGGGGGTATCGTGGGATGGGCATCTGTTCGGCGGCATCGCCGGGGCGCTGGTCGCCTGGCTATTGGTGCGCAAGCAACCGCAACTATAGGGAAAACTCACACCGGAGCGCCGGATTCGCTGACTTTGCACAAGGCTTTCAAGACATCCAGCCGGGTGATCACGCCGATGACGGCATTGTCCTCCACGACCGGATAACGGCGGTAATGGTCATTCATGAACATTTCGGCCACATCCAGGATATTGTCGTCAGCATCCACCGTGCGGATGTCGCGCGACATGCGGTCGCCGACCGTGCCACGCCAGCCGGAGTGGTAGCCCGTGCGCAAGGCCACATCAATGCAGTCCGTCACAGACAGAATGCCCACCAGATTGCCACGATTGTCCACCACCGCGCCGCCGAACAGATTGCGCTCGGTAAAGATTTTCACGGCTTCGCGGATATCCTGTTTCTCCCGCAAAGTCGCCAGCCGGTTGGACATATGATCCCGCACGGACAATGATACATTCGACATATTCCTGGCCTCCTCCAGCCTGTTCATTCTATTGCAGCCCCTTGTTTGAGGGCCGCCTCCTGCGCCATTTTCTGTTTGCGCTTTTCACAAGGATTAGAGCAGGAACAGTGGGCGTTTTCCATCCCCGGAATGGCGGACAAACCGCCGCAGCTTCCTTTCAAGCTGCGATTGCTGAACAACCAGCCAATTGCCAGACCCAATACCGCCAGCAGAAAAATAAGGAAAGTTAATAGGAAAATTTTCATCCACACCTCCAGGACATCTTTAGCAAATGCATAGGTTCTTATGCTGCGCCGCAAAAAAAGTTTCACGAGGGGGTAATTTTGCGCTACTATGGCGCTGGGTCAGGCAACTGGCCCATTTTCCTCCTAGCGGTTTGGGGCGAGTATTTCGCCCCACTTTTTGCCAGCAATTCAGGCAATTGCACACAGCCACTAACCGCCGAAATCATCCAGCAGGATATTTTCGCGCTCCACACCAATGTCCGTCAGCATCCTAATTACCGCAGCATTCATCATCGGCGGCCCGCACAGGTAATATTCACACTCCTCCGGCGCGGGGTGATCCTTTAAATAATTTTTATAAAGGACGTCGTGAATAAAGCCGACATAACCTGTCCAGTTATCTTCCGGCTGCGGCTCGGAAAGGCCCATATGCCAAGTGAAATTCGGGTTCTCCGCCGCCAGCATGTTGAACTCGCCCACATAGAACGCTTCCCTCAGGCTGCGCGCGCCATACCAGAAAGACATCCTGCGCTGGCTTTTCAAGCGGCGCAATTGGTCGTAAATGTGCGAACGCATTGGAGCCATCCCTGCCCCACCGCCGATGAAGACCATTTCATTGCCAGTTTTGCGGGCGAAGAATTCACCGAATGGCCCGGAAACCGTCACCTTGTCGCCCGGCTTCAGGTTGAAAATGTAGGACGACATCGCCCCCGGTGGCACCTGTTTGCCCGGCGGCGGCGTGGCGATACGCACATTGAGCATGACGATATGGTCTTCTTCCGGGTAGTTCGCCATCGAATAGGCGCGCATGACCGGCTCGGTCACATGCGACTCCAGTTTCCACAAAGCGTATTTGTCCCAGTCAGCGCGGAATTTTGCGGGAATATCAAACGTCTTGAAGGACACATCATACGGCGGGCATTCAATCTGGATGTAGCCACCGGCGCGGAAATCGATGCGTTCACCGGGCGGCAGCTCCAGCACCAGTTCCTTGATGAAGGTCGCCATATTGTTGTTGGAACGCACCGTGCATTCCCACTTTTTGACGCCGAACACGTCTTCCGGCACCTCGATTTTCATGTCCTGCTTGACCGCGACCTGACAGGCCAGACGCTCACCGCAAGCAGCCTGACGACGGTTGATATGGCCTTCTTCGGTTGGCAGCAGGGTGCCGCCGCCTTCCATCACCTTGACCTTGCACTGGCCGCAAGTGCCGCCGCCACCGCACGCCGAGGAAATGAACAGTCCCTTATCAGCCAAAGCGCCCAGCAACTTGGAGCCGGGCTTGACCACCAAATCTTTTTCACCATTCACCAGCAGATGCACATCGCCCGCCGCCACCAGCTTGGAGCGCGCAAACAGGATAATGAACACCAGCGCAATAATGATCATCGTAAACAGGGCCACACCCAAGACAACCGTATTCATGGTTCGTTTCGCCCCCTTACAACTGGATGCCGGAGAAGGACATGAAGCCCAGCGACATCAGCCCTACCGTAATGAAAATAATGCCCAACCCTTGCAAACCGGCAGGCACATCGCTGTATTTCATGCGCTCACGCACACCGGCCAGCACCACAATGGCCAGCATCCAGCTAAAACCGCTGCCGAAACCGTAAACCACACTCTCAGTAAAGGTGTAATCACGTTCCACCATGAACAGCGTACCACCCAGGATTGCGCAGTTGACCGTGATCAGTGGCAGGAACACGCCCAGCGCCTGATAGAGGGAAGGCACATACTTATCCAGCACCATTTCCAGAATCTGCACAATCGCCGCAATCACCGCGATGTAGCTGATCAGACCAAGGAAGCGCAAATCAACACCCTCCAACAAGGCACTGTCTTTCAGGAACACATTCAGGATCAGGTTATTGGCCGGTACGGTAATCGCCTGCACGATGACCACGGCAATCCCCAAACCAATGGCGGTTTCAATCTTCTTGGAAATGGCGATGAAGGTGCACATCCCCAGAAAGAAGGTCAGCGCCATGTTCTCAATGAACACGGACTTGACAAAAAGGCTCAGCAAAGCTTCCATATCAGCGGTTCCCCAGGCCATGTTTCTCGTGGATCTTGAAGTCGTGCAACTCCTGCTGTTCCGGGTACTTCGTCCGGATCGCCCAGATCAGCATGCCGATAATGAAGAAGGCACTCGGCGGCAACAACATCAGGCCGTTGGGCACATACCACCCACCGTTTTTGGTCAGAGACAGGATTTCAAAGCCCAGTAACGAACCAGAACCGAACAGCTCACGGATAACAGCCACCACGATCAGGATCAGGCTATACCCCAAGCCGTTACCGATACCATCCAGGAAACTCATGCCAACCGGGTTCTGCATCGCATACGCTTCCGCCCGCCCCATCACGATACAGTTGGTGATGATCAGGCCGACAAAGACCGACAACTGTTTGGCCGTACTGAAGGCGTAGGCTTTCATCAACTGGTCGACCACGATCACCAGCGAGGCAATGATGGTCATCTGCACAATAATACGGATGCTGCCAGGAATATGGTTACGGATCGCACTGATGGAAGCGTTCGAAAACGCCGTCACCGTAGTCAACGCCGCCGCCATCAGCAAAGCGGTTTTCAACGAACTGGTCACTGCCAGTGCGGAACAGATACCGAGGATTTGCAGCGTAATCGGGTTGTTGGCGACCAGCGGGGCTGTCATCACCTTGCGGGCTTCAGGACTCAGGCTCATAAGCTGCCTCCGTTATGGATTTTTTGCAGGTAGGGGCCGAAACCGTCCTGACCCAACCAGAAATGCACCAGATTATTGACGCCACGGCTGGTCAGGGTGGCGCCGGACAAGGCATCCACCTGATAAGGCGCTTTCGGGCCATCCTGCGCCGCGCCCTTGACCACGCTCAACGCCACCCGGCCATCAGCGTCGAACACCTGCTTGCCCGGCCACTTGGCTTTCCAGGCCGGGTTATCCACTTCCCCGCCCAGGCCCGGCGTTTCGGCATGTTCATAAAAACCCAGGCCCACCACGGTGTTGGCGTCCGCCTGCAACGCGATGAAACCATATAGGGTCGACCACAAGCCATAACCATGAACCGGCAGGATGATTTTCTGCAACTGCCCTTGCGGGCCTTTCACCAGATACACCGTGGCGTATTTGGCGCGGCGCTTGATGGAAGCAATATCCTCCTCCCGGCCCAGCACCACGCTTTGTTTCGGGTCAGCCACCGCCGCGCGGGCGTCGAAGGTGTCCGGGTCGATATTGCCGACGTATTCGCCCGTCGCCAGATCAACGACTTTCGGCTCAACCTGCTTGAACGCCTCCCCAACCGACTGGCCTTCCTCCAGCAGGCCGCCGATTTGCAGGATGTTCTTTTTCTTGTCCAGCAGCTTGTTTTGCTCCTGCACCGGCTTCAAGGCCACCGCAGCGGTGGAGACGGCAATGGAACAAACCAAGCACAGCGTCAATGCGATGCCGATGGTCTTTGCCCTGCTGTCATTGGGCAAGGCCAGAAACGTGCGGATCATGTTCATGCCTTGCCCCCTGCCGCCGCAGCCTGACGTTTCAGGCGGCGTTTGATATTGGCTTTCATCACAGCGTAGTCAATCAGCGGCGCAAACATATTGGCGAACAGGATCGCCAGCATCATGCCTTCCGGGAATGCCGGGTTGACCACCCGGATCAGGATCACCATCACCCCGATCAGCACGCCAAACCACCAGCGGCCGGTATCGGTATGCGCCGCCGTCACCGGGTCAGTCGCCATGAACATCATGCCGAACGCAAACCCACCCGTGACCAGATGCCAGTACCAGGGCATTGCAAACATCGGGTTGGTTTCACTGCCGACCGTATTGAACAGGATGCTCATCATGATCATGCCGAACATGACGCCGGACACAATGCGCCAGCTGGCGATACGGGTGAACAACAGGAACGCGCCGCCAACCAGGATCGCCAGCGTGGAGGTTTCACCCAGGGAACCCGGCTCCAGGCCGATGAAGGCGTCCCACCAGCTGATGGCCACAGCCTGCATGCCACCCGCTGCGGCGGCCGCCAGCGGCGTGGCACCGGAATAGCCATCCACCGCCACCCAGACCGCATCCCCCGACATGAACGCCGGGTAAGCGAAAAACAGGAAAGCGCGCCCGGCCAGCGCCGGATTGATGAAATTCTTGCCGGTTCCGCCAAACACCTCCTTGCCGAGGATCACCCCAAACAGGATGCCCAGCGCCACCATCCACAGCGGGATGTCCGGCGGCAACACCAGCGCATACAGGATGGAGGTGACGAAAAACCCTTCGTTCACCTCATGCCCGCGCACCAGCGCAAAGATGACTTCCGCAACCCCCCCGACAATAAAAGTCGTCAGGTAAACCGGCACAAAATACAGCAGGCCATGCAGGAAATTGGCGAAAAAGCTGTGCGGGTCATAACCGACCGCATCCATGAACATGCCGCGCCAGCCCGCCGCATGTTCCAGCCCCAACGACTGCATCGCCAAGTTGGCTTGGTAACCGGTATTGAAACAGGCCATGAACATGACCGGGAAAACCGCCAGCCACACATAGCCCATCACCCGTTTCAGGTCGAGCGCATCACGCACATGCGGCGCGCCGATGGTGCGGTTGGGTGGGCTGTACAGCAAGGTGTCGACCATTTCGAACAGGCCGTAATACTTGTGGTATTTGCCGCCACGGGAAAACTTCGGCTCCACCTTGTCCAGAAACGCACGTAATAGGTCGGTCATGGCTTACTCTCCCTTTTCCAGCATACGCAGGCAATCACGCAGCGCGGGGCCATATTCATACTTGCTGTGGCATACGAAAGTGCACAACGCAAGGTCGTCCTCATCCAGTTCCAGCGCGCCGAGCTGCTGCGCCATCACGGTGTCGCGCACCAGCAGCGAACGCAGCAACTGGGTAGGCAAAATGTCCAGCGGCATCACTTCCTCGTAATTGCCGATCGGCACCATCGCCCGGTGGCTGCCATGCTGCGTGGTGGTCATGGCGAACGCCTGCTGGCGCAGCCCCGGACGCAGGAACACATTCATCACCGAAAACTGCCTGAGCCACGGGTTCAGCCAGTGCAGGAACACCCTCGGCTGGCCTTCCGCCACCACTGACACCTGCACGGTGTAGCGGCCCAGATAGGCGCTCCAACCGGCGGCGCGGAAACCCGCCAGCAACGCCCCGGAAATCACCCGGCAGTATTCACAGTTCAACTGCCCGTCCACGATGTCGTCCGTGCTCGCCCCCATGCGGGTGCGGATCAGGCGCGGCTTGAACACTGTCGGGCCAGCCAGGGAAATGACACGTTCCACATACAGCTCGCCAGTGGTGAACAGCTTGCCGATGGCGATCACATCCTGGTAGCCGATATGCCACACCGTCTTGTGCTCGCCAACCGGGTCAAGAAAATGGATGTGGGTGCCAGGCAAACCAGCGGGATGTGCGCCCGACCAGCCGTGGTAGCTGACATTGGTGGCATCGGCCTGGGGCGGCATGACGCCTTCCTTATGGTTGACGAACACCTTCGGCGCGAGCTTGGCGATCAGTTCCAGACCTGCCTGGAACGCCTCAGCCTGTTCATCGATGACAAGGGCGGGGTCAGCCGCCAACGCGTAAGTGTCAACTGCGGTGACAAAAATGGAGGCGGGCGTACTGTCAGCCCTGGGGATCTTGCTGTAAGGGCGGGTGCGGAAAGCAGTCCACTGACCCGAATCCAGCAGTTGTTGACGGATGGTGTTGGCGTCCAGTGTCGACAATTGTTCAGGGGCATAGGCTGGGAAAGTGGCCGTTTCCTCGTCTTCATCCAGTTCGATGACGACCGAGTTAAGCACCCGTTTTGCCCCCCGGTTAACCGCCGTCACCACGCCGCCACCCGGTGACGTGAAGTTAACGCCCGGGTTCTTGCGGTCAGTAAACAAAACCTGCCCGCGCTTCACCCTGTCGCCTTCCTGCACCTGCATGGCTGGGCGCAAATCGTGAAAATCACGCCCCAGCACAGCTACCTTGGCAGGTTCAGGATGCGCATAAATCTTCTGTTCCGGTTTGCCGGTAATAGGCAAATCCAGACCTTTTGTGATTTTCATGTGCTGCACCAACGCTCGAAGAGAGAAACTGCGCCCGCTCGCCGACCACGCTCTCCAGCCAGCAATCACACGCACCGAAACCGTGAATTATCATCAAATGTCGACAATGCTGCAAGCGCACATTGTAAAAATCCTGTAAAAACACTTACGGCACGGTGTGCAGAAAATTGCATTTCCACCGGCCCTAAGACACACTTCCCGGCTAAAATTTGTTGTCTGGAAAAAAGACTCGCCCCCATGAAACCCGACTTTAACGGAAGGCTCCCTGTGCTCCTTCTATCCTGCCACCCCGCCACGCCTTGCGCCGCCCTGCATTCGCTGCACGCAACGGCGGAACACATCCCGGAAAGTGGATTGCGCCTGCGCTACGTCCTGAACGGTGACCTTGCGCGCATCCTGCTTCCCCCGCCACAAGCGCCGGTTGCGGCAGATGGCCTATGGGAACACACTTGTTTTGAGGCGTTCATCAGCGTACAGGGGGAAAACGGTTATCGTGAGTTCAACTTTTCGCCTTCGAGCCAATGGGCGGCGTATGCGTTCAGCGACTACCGGCAACGGCTGGAATGGGTGGCAAACCATGCACCAGAAGTGAAGTTTTCCCTCGCGCCTGAAGATGGCAAAGATGGAGATAGGCTCCAGTTGGACGCCTTCATTGCCGCCGCCGATTTGCCGGTGAATCCTGATGGCAAAGCGCTAGTGCTGGGGCTGACCGCCGTCATCGAAACCACAACCGGCGAAAAATCGTACTGGGCGCTCAAACACCCAACAGGACGCCCGGATTTCCACCAACGCAACGGATTCATACATGAAATTTGGCCTTGACCGCTTCCTCGAAGATTCTGCCCTGCGCGCGCCTCTGGTGGGCAAACGTGTGGCTTTGCTGGCGCATCCGGCTTCCGTCACCCCCCGCCTGACCCATGCGCTGGACGCCCTCGCTACGCTGCCAGACATCCAGCTCACTGCCGCCTTCGGCCCACAGCACGGCATCAAGGGCGACAAGCAGGACAATATGATGGAATCACCCGATTTCATCGACCCGCAGCATGGCATTCCGGTGTTCAGCCTGTATGGGGAAGTGCGCCGCCCCACCGCCGCGATGCTGGACACTTTCGATGTGCTGTTGGTGGATTTGCAGGATCTGGGTTGCCGTATTTATACCTTCATCACCACCTTGCGCTACGTGCTGGAAGCGGCAGCACTGCATGGCAAATCCGTGTGGGTGCTGGATCGCCCCAACCCGGCAGGCCGCCCGGTGGAAGGGTTGACCCTGCGCCCCGGTTGGGAAAGCTTCGTCGGGGCAGGCCCTATGCCGATGCGCCACGGCCTGACCATGGGCGAGCTGGGGCTGTGGTTTATCCACGAACTCAAACTGGATGTGGATTACCACGTTGTCACCATGGAAGGTTGGCAAGCGGATGCAGCCCCCGGTTACGGCTGGCCGCTGGGCGAACGTGAATGGGTCAACCCCAGCCCCAATGCACCGAACCTTTCGATGGCGCGCTGCTACGCCGGAACCGTGATGCTGGAAGGCGCAACCCTGTCCGAAGGGCGCGGCACCACCCGCCCGCTGGAACTGTTCGGCGCACCCGACATCGATGCACGCAAGATCATCAACACCATGCAGGAACTCGCACCCCAATGGCTGCAAGGCTGCATCCTGCGCGAATGCTGGTTCGAGCCGACTTTCCACAAGCATGCGGGCAAGCTGTGTTCCGGGGTGCAAATCCATGTGGAAGGGCCGCATTACGGCCATGCTGCGTTTCGTCCGTGGCGGGTGCAGGCGCTGAGTTTCAAGGCCATCCGCCAGCTTTACCCCGATTATGCACTCTGGCGCGATTTCCCCTATGAATACGAATTCGGCAAGCTGCCGATCGATGTGATCAACGGCTCGCCATTATTGCGGGAATGGGTGGATGATGCAGCGGCAACCCCGGCTGATCTGGATGCGCTGGCCATGCCGGATGAACAAAATTGGGCAAACTTGCGGCATTCATTTTTGCAATATCAAGTAGTTGACTCCAACTCCCACCTGTCGGATTAAGTTGACATTTTAATCATAAAAAAATATAAATAATATACATTTATAATAAATAGCGAGACATACAACTAATGGACGAAAATCACATTGCCACTTTTGATAGCGACCTCTCAGTAGAGAATCAAAGCCTCGAATCAACAAACAATAATCAACAGTCAATTATTGAAAGTGCTTCATTTACTCCCATCATCGTAGAGCCTATTGATGAACTACAAATTGAAATTGATAACAGCTATAAGAGTCTTATTGACAATATTGTAAATGCACGGCAAGTTTGTAATAAACTCAAGGAAAGAAAAGTAAATTATCAAAAGACCATCGAAACTCAAAAGGCTATTGTCGACGAGCTTAAAAAAAATAATTTCTTGTCACATGAAACCTCGCAAGATGAGTCTAGGGCTTTCAAGGTGAGTTTTTGCCCTTCCGATGGCTGAGCAACCTTGCGGT
>NZ_JAYMYJ010000050.1:0-2992 GCF_035668035.1 Candidatus Thiothrix phosphatis
CAGATATTCCAGGGCAACTGCGGCGGCGCGGCCATCCCCGACGTGCTCAGTTGGTATCACTTCAAGCCGGAAGATGGCGGCGATTACGCCGGTTCCGCCGACGAAGCCCGCTGGAAAGCCATGCACGGCGAAACGGGCGAATCCGCATCCATGCAATCCAGCGCAGCCTAAGGAGGTTGAACGATGGCAGTTAAAACAATCAACGGTGAATACCCTGTCACCATGATGGATAGCGTCGACCGCTTCCACGGCAATCAGGTGGTGTATGTCGGCTGGGATCATCACACCAGCATTTGCACCGCCAACGCCTACCCTTTACCGCCGGACATGCCGTTTGGCGCGCTCACCGAAGCGGTGTTGCCGAGCGTGCTGGGGCCACACCCTGACTTCCCGCAAATCCAGTGGGACAAGGTCGAATGGATGCTGGATGGCGCAAGCTTCACCCCCGATATGGGCAAAAGCCTCAAGGATAACGGCGTTGGCCACAAGTCGCTGATCCGCTTCAAAACACCGGGGCTGGATGGGTATCAGGGGACGGGGAATTAAAAGAAACCCCACCCTAACCCTCCCCTTATCAGGGAAGGGAACTGGAGACGAAGCACCCTCTTGCTCCTCCCCTGATAAGGAGAGGCTGGGAGGGGTTTCCTCACACAAGTAAAAAGGACAACGGTTATGACCTACGAAGTAACCATAGAACCCACTGGCGACGCCATTGAGGTTGAGGAAGGCCAGACCCTGTTGGATGCGGCCCTACGCGCCGGTATTTATCTGCCACACGCCTGCGGCCACGGCCTGTGCGGCACCTGCAAAGTTGACGTACTGGATGGCGATATTGACCACGGCGACGCTTCCCCTTTCGCCCTAATGGACATGGAACGCGCAGAAGGCAAATGTCTGGCCTGCTGCGCCACGCCACAAAGCGACCTGACCATCGAAGCCGACATCGAAGAAGACCCGGATGCGCACAATCACCCGGTACGTGATTTCACCGGCGTCGTTTCCAAGATCGAAACCCTCACACCACGCATCAAGGCTATTTTCATCGCTATTGAAAATGGTGGTATGGAATTCCAGGCCGGGCACTACATCAACCTGCTGATTCCGGGGATGGAAGACAAGCCACGGGCATTTTCCATTGCCAGCCCACCATCCGAGAAAAACCTGATCGAGCTGAATGTGGCACTGGTGGAAGGCGGTCCGGGCACAACCTGGCTACACAATGAGCTGAAAGTCGGTGATGAAATCCAGTTTTCCGGCCCTTATGGGCGTTTTTTTGTGCGTGAATCCGCACCGGAACCGATGCTTTTCCTGGCGGGTGGCTCCGGCCTTTCCAGCCCCAAATCGATGATTCTGGATTTGTTCGAAAAAGGCGAAACCCGCCCTGTTACGTTCATTTACGGCGCACGCAACCAGAACGAACTGTATTACCGTGAGCTGTTCGAGGAACTGGCGGCGGAACACCCCAACTTCACCTACCTGCCGGTGTTGTCAGAAGAACCGGCAGACTCCGGCTGGCAGGGAATGCGCGGCTACGTGCACGAAGCCGCCAAAGTGCATTTCGACGGCAAATTTGCAGGCAACAAAGCCTACATGTGCGGGCCACCGCCGATGATCGACGCCTGCATCACCACCCTGATGCAGGGGCGGTTGTTTGAGAAAGAAATGTTCATGGAAAACTTCTACAACCAGGGTAGCCAAACTGCGAGCAAAAGCCCGCTGTTCAAGAATATCTGATTGACTCCCCCTATCCCCCTGGCCCTCATTGGCAGGGGGACTTTTTAGGACACACATCATGAATACACAGAACCCTGAAATCGCCAGCAGCATCAATGCCGCTGGCATCATGACCAATTACCACGACCAGGGTAGCGGCGAGCCGGTGCTGCTGATTCACGGCTCCGGCCCCGGCGTCAGCGCCTGGGCGAACTGGCGGCTGACCATCCCCGAACTGGCCAAACAATTCCGCGTCATCGCCCCTGATATGGCCGGTTTCGGTTTCAGCGAGCGCAAACTCGATGCCGTGTACAACATGGATAACTGGGTGCAACAGGCGATCGGCCTGCTGGATGCGCTGGAGCTGGAGAAAGCTTCGGTGGTGGGCAATTCCTTCGGCGGCGCACTGGCGCTGGCCATGGCGATCCGCCACCCTGAACGGGTCAACAAACTGGTGCTGATGGGTAGTGTCGGCGTGCCATTCCACATCACTGACGGGTTGGACAAGGTGTGGGGCTATGAGCCTTCGCTGGAAAACATGAAGGCGCTGCTGGATATCTTCGCCTACAGCCGTGAACTGGTGACCGATGAGCTGGCTGAGTTGCGTTACCAGGCCAGTATCCGCCCCGGTTTCCAGGAATCGTTTTCCAGCATGTTCCCGGCGCCACGCCAGCAATGGGTGGATGCCATGACCAGCCCGCAGGAGGCTATTCGCGCCCTGCCCCACCAAACGCTGATTGTGCACGGGCGGGATGACAAGGTGATTCCATTGCAGAATGCCTATAACCTGCTGAAGCTGATTGATCATTCCGAACTGCATGTGTTCGGGCAGTGCGGGCACTGGACGCAGATTGAACATGCGGCGCGGTTTAATGCACTGGTGGCAGGTTTTCTCGGTGGCTCATTATGTGTTTCGGGGTCTTAGAACCTGCTCATAATCTTCTCAACATCAAAGATAAGAAAGCCAGATTGACCATTTGTAGGCTGTTGTTGGGCAGGCATCCACAGTTTTTCCACAGCCGCCGACATTTTTCCAACCAGGCAAAGGAACGCTCCACAATCCAGCGTTTCGGCAGGGCCTTGAAGGTGTGCAACTCATGACGTTTGACCACCTCGACTTCGGCGTCCGGCAAAATGTTGGCGATGCCCCCTGCAAATGGCCCACCAGTATAGCCACCATCCTCCAGGGTCTTTTTCACCCCAGTGAGGCAAGCCGCCCGGCAAGACAAGGCCAACAAGCCGCCCTGCCGGTCATTGACATCCGCTGTTGTGATGGACA
>NZ_JAYMYJ010000051.1:0-16795 GCF_035668035.1 Candidatus Thiothrix phosphatis
AGGTGGGTCAGTTTTCAATTGATGGGGTGGGTCAGTTTTACATCGGTGGTGACACCGCCATAAGGCTGGGTTCCAGCGCATCGGTATCGGCGGCGGCGGCTTCCTGCTCCAGCCCGTCCAGCGACAGACCATCGCCATTGCGCATCAGCTCCTGTTCCAGCGCCGCCAGCTTGTGCTGCAAGGTGCGCTTGTGCCGGGAATCTTCACTGGCCTTGAGCAACGCAGCCTCATTTTCCACCCCCGCCAGCGCCTTCAGGCTGGCCAGTTGCGCCGCAGCACTGGCAAAAGTCACTTCCGCTTCCCGGATGGTTTCCTGCTCGGCCTTTTCCGCCTCCCGGATTTTTTCCAGTTTGGCCTTGGCTTCACGCGCCTTGTTCAAGTCCTGGTGCAACTGGGTGGCAAGGATGCTGGCGCTATGCCCGCCCTTGTCCCGGCCAATTTCGTCCACAAAGGCAAAGACTTGCTGCTCGAAGTCCCGTTCCACGATATCCATGCCGTAGATGCGGTTGTGCTTTTCCGTGGCGGCGTCGAATTTGTGGAAAAACGCCTCCAGTTGCGTCAGGGTTTCCACTGCATACTCAGGGTAAGCGTCAGCCTTCACCCCCAAGCCCTCGATCGCCTGAAGCCATTCTTGCCCCCAGACCGACAAATCCTCCGCAATCAGCCTGTTGCTTTCCTGCGTTCGGGCAATGCGGCTGTCAGCGTCCGCCAATGCCGCCTGCAACTGCTGTTGGCGATTGGCAAGCTGTTCTTCCTGCTCAATCCGCTGTTCACAAATCGCCAGCATTGCGCCCAAACCCATGCCTTGCGGGTCGAGCGCCGGATCAAACCCGGCCAGATGCGCGGCAATCGCGGCCTGGTGGAAGTCATATTCACCCGCGAGATTGATTGCATGGCTTTGCTGCTCTTTGGCGGCGCGGATGCCGGACAACACCTTGTCCACCCGGTTCAGCCATTGTTTCATTTCGCGGGGTGTCCCGGCTTCCACCTGCAATGGTTGCCAGACGGACTCCCAGTCCTGTTGCTGGCGCTGTTGGATGGCATGGATGGCATCCCACGCCTGCTGCAACTGCTCCAGACGTGCGGCCAGTGTTTGCAGCCGTGTTTCCAACCCGTTGCGCTTGGCGACCTGTTCCGCCTCCAGCCGCAAGCGGTCGGCCAAGTGGTCAGCCTCATCCCGTTGCTGCTCATACAGCGTGGGCAAACCGGCCTCCGCTGCGGGCGCGGCAGTTTGCCCGCCGTCAATATAGTGCTGCCTGATCCGCCGCCAGAGCTGATCCCGCGCGGTGCGGGAAGCCTGCAATTGCGCCAGGGTCGGGGCATCGCTGTGCAGCAGCAACGCCTCCAGTTCGCGCCCGGCCTGCGCCCGTTCCGCCGCCAGTTCCTGCTGCCTGTTGGCATAATTCCTGAGCGTATCCGCACTTTCCTGGAGCTGCTGCTCGAAATCATCCAGCGTGGCAGGCAAGGGCATGGCGGTTTGCGCCAGGGCTTCCATGCTCCCGGCAAAACGCCCCAAACGGCGGAAATCATCCTCCGCCGCCAGCTGGCTTTCAGCCGCCAGTTTGCGCGCGGCGGACAAACGCCCTTCCAAGTCGCCCTGCCTGCGCACCGCCGCCACGGCTGTTTTCAAGGCGCGCACGTCCACTGGGGAAGCGGGCAAGACCGCCAATTGCTGGAGCACCTGGCGTTTTTCCTCGTCCGCCTCCTGCAAATTCCGCTTGGCCGTTTCCCTGCGCTGCGCCAACAGGCCATGCTGGCGGGCCAGTTCCCCCACCCGGCTTTTGTTCTTGAGCAAGGGGCGCAATTGCTTGGCCGCCTCATCAATATCCAGCCCGGAATGCACGGCTTGCAATAGGTTACGCGCTTCATTGCGCAGCAAACGGCGCTGCCCATCCTGCTGCGGGCGGTCTTTCAGGGTTTTCTCCACCGCCCCCAATTGCTTGTAGATGTCCAGAATTTCGGCTTCCCTGACCAGCAGCTCATCGTGCATGTCCAACGCCTGGATGTCCGCCTGCAAACCTGCCAGCCGCACCCGCGCCTTGTCACGCGCTTCGCTGGCGGTTTGCTGCTTGCTGGCGGCGGTTTGGTATTGCGCCTCGAAATCTTCCGGCAGCAATTGCACCTGCGCCAAATCCGCCAACTGCTGGCGGGTGCTGTGGCGTTCGGCCAGCGGCCCCCTGACCCGCTGCAAACGCTGCAAACGGCTTTTTTCCCGGCTGTTGGCCTGAATCTGGGTTTCAATTTGGGCAATGCCCGCCAGCGTATCCACCAGCCCGGTTTGCAGGCCAGTCCATTCCCCCACAGGCAGGGTGCATTCCTTGGTGCGTTTGTGTGCCTCCTTGAACCCGGCCAGCGCCTGATTGACCACAGGTTTTGATGCCTTGGGCTTGTACAGCTCATCCGCTTCCGCCTGCAAGCCCTGCAACACAATACGTGGGCTGGCGACACCCAAGGCTGCGCCAAACAAGGCTTGCCCCAGGTCGCCGGACTGGTTCAGCAATTCCCGGCCACCGGCTTCCAGGCGTTCGTGGTCGATGCCGTACAGTTTGCTGAAGAGGGTTTCATCGACGCCATTGGGCAGGAAGGGCGCCAACACGGCGTCATCCAGTGGGGCGTTGCCATCGCTGGCCAGCAGGGTGCCTTTGCTGCCTTTGCGGCGGATGAATTCCAGTGACTGCCCATTGGCAAGCCGGAGTTTGCCGCCGATGCGCAACTGGGCGTGTTCGTGCCGGTAATTGTCGGTGGTGCGCATGGGGATGCCGAACAGCCAGGCAATGATCGCCCGCAGCGCCGTGCTTTTCCCGGCTTCATTGTCGCCGTAGATCAGGTGCAAACCCTGTGAGCCGTGCGACAAATCCAGGGTTTTATCGGTAAAGCCGCCGTAAGCCAGCAGGTCGAGCCGGTCAATCCTCATACTGCTTCCCCCTGTTCCAGCAACCTGCCCGCCAGCAGGTGTTTGGCCTCACTGACCAGACGGCGGAGCAGTTGTGTGTCCGCCAGATACAGGGCTGAGTGTTCGGCAAACACTTCGGGCGGCAGCTTCTGCCGCAGTTCGGCAAGCAGGGCAGGCAGGCCGTCGATGCTGTCCGGCTGCTCCGGCATGGCGAGAATTTCACTGAGCAAACCGGCCAGCGCATTATCCGCCGACAAGGCCGCCGCCAAATCCTGTTTGCCGGTGGTATGGTTTTCCACCCGCTCTATCCACACGGCGTCACCGCCGATTTCAGCGCCCAACGCGCGGATTTGCTGCTGCAACCGTTCCGGGTAAGCCGCCAGCGCATCGGCCAGGGCAGTCGCGCCGTGCAGGCGGATACGCAGGGCGAGCGTGCATCCTGCGGCGGTGTCCAGCGCTTCCGCCAGCGTTTCACGCACCTGTTCCAGCACATCCCGCAATTCAGCGGCGCCACTCACATCCAAATCCTGCACCGCCCAGCGCACCACATCCAACGGCACGGGTTCCACCGCGCTGACCGCGCCCCCCTCCACCGTCACCAGCACACAGCCCTTGGCTCCGGTTTCGCGGCTATGGCGGCCTTGGATACAGCCGGGGAACACAATCCACGGGTCTTTCGCCACGACTTCCTGCTGATGCACATGCCCCAGCGCCCAGTATTGGTAGCCGGTGGCGCGCAAGTCATCGACGCTGCACGGCGCATAGGGTTCATGGCCTTCGCGCCCGTTCAGGCTGGTGTGCAGCAGGCCGATGTTGAACCAACCTTTTTCCGCCGCGCCAAACCCTGCCGCCAGATTGTCATGCACATGTTGGGTGGGGAAACTGCGCCCATGGATCACCACGCCCAGTTCCTCCAGGCGGATGCTTTCCACCTTGCGATGCGACAGGAGCTGCATATTGGCCGGACTGTCCAGCGCCTTGCTCATGCGGTTGGCGGCGTCATGGTTGCCCGCCACCGCGAACACGCGGATTTGGTGCTGGCCGAGCCTACCGATCTGTTTGCTGAGGAAAATGCCGGTGCTGTAATCCTTCCAGTCGCCGTCGTAAATGTCGCCTGCCAGCAGCACGAAGGCGACCCGTTCCTCAATCGCCCGGTCAATGAGGTTGATGAATGCCCGGCGGCTGGCATTGCGGATAATGTCCACCGGCGCGGCCTCATGCCGGGCCAAGCCGCGCAATGGGCTGTCCAGATGAATGTCGGCGGCATGCAGGAACTTGAACATCGGCCTTCCCCCTGTATAGTTTAATTTCTAATCGCACAAATCGGCGCGAAACACAAGTTCATATCTGCTGCCCAAACGCCAACTGGCGACGGCATGAGCCACAGCATGGCAGGCAGGTCAGCGGAAATAGGCGCTCGGCGTGGTGCCGAACTGGCGCTTGAACATGGTGGCAAACGCACTCGGGCTGTTGTAACCGAGATTGAGGGCGACGTCGATGACCTTGGCGCCGCCCGCCAGTTGTTCCAGCGCCGTAATCAGCCGCGCCTGCTGCCGCCATTGGCCGAAGGTCATGCCGGTCTGGCGGGCGAAACGGCGCTGGATAGTCCGGGCGTCCACCCCCAGTTGCGCCGCCCAGCCGGACAAGGTGGAATCATCATCCGGCGCGGCCAGCAAGGTTTCACATAAGGCCAGCAATTCCGGGTCGGAGGGTTGCGGCAAACACAGCGGCAAATGGGGCAAGACCGCCACTTCATCCAGCAACAAACTCATCAGGCGGCCATCGCGGGAATCAGGCGCATACGGCTGTTGCACCTTGATGGCGGCCAGGATCAATTCCCGCAGCAGCGGCGAAACGCCCACCACGCAGCAGGCAGTCGGCAGGTGTTCACTGGCGTCAGGGCGGATATAGACGGTGCGCACTTTCACATCACCCACCATACGCAGGCGGTGGCGCGTGTCCGCAGGCATCCACAGGCCACGGGTCGGCGGCACGATCCAGCGGCTATCGCCGGTGGCGACCACCATCACGCCCTGCACGGCGTGGATCAGTTGCGCGGTCGGGTGACTATGTTCCGGCACTTGATGATCTGAAGGGTAATCGATGGCTTTGCCGTTCACCGGCGTAACGCCCTGATCCAACCCTTGCCCTTGGCAAAAGCCATAATGTGGATGAGTGTCCATTTTGCGAAGATAACTGCCTGAATAGCGCAAGACGGACATCCATCATAAGCCTAAACTGGCGTTCCAATCCAGAATCCATAACAGGTATGTCATGAGCGAACGAACCCTTTTCAAAGTATTGGGGGCTATCAGCTTTTCCCATTTTCTCAACGACACCATGCAGTCGTTGCTGGTCGCCAGCTATCCCTTGTTCAAGAGCGGTTTTGGGCTGAGTTTTGCCCAGATCGGTTTGATCACGCTGGCTTTTCAATTCACTGCGTCCTTGCTGCAACCGGCGGTGGGCTTTTATACCGACCGGCACCCCAAGCCGTTTTCGTTGGTGGCGGGAATGGGCTGCACCCTGGTCGGCCTGTTGCTGCTGTCCACGGCCAGTTCCTTCCCGGTGCTGTTGCTGGCGGCGGCGCTGGTCGGCACTGGCTCGTCCGTCTTCCACCCGGAAGCGTCACGGGTGGCACGCATGGCTTCGGGCGGACGCCACGGGCTGGCGCAGTCCATCTTCCAGGTGGGCGGCAATGCTGGGCAAGCGTTCGGCCCATTGCTGGCAGCCTGGGTCGTGTTGCCCCACGGCCAGGGCAGCCTTGCGCTGTTTTCGTTGATTGCACTGCTGGCGATGGCGGTGCTGACTGGGGTGGGCTTCTGGTACCGCGACCAGCACCGCAAGCCGAAACCGGCCAGCACTGCCAGCAGCCATTCGCTGCCACGCCAGCGGGTGATGGCGACCCTGGGCGTGTTGCTGGCGTTGATGTTCTCCAAGTTTTTCTATCTGGCCAGCATCAGCAGCTACCTGATTTTCTACCTGATGGAGCATTACAGCATTGACACCACGACCGCCCAGTATCACCTGTTCTATTTCCTGTTCGCCGTGGCGGCCGGAACCTTGCTGGGCGGGCCGATCGGCGACCGTATCGGGCGTAAGCAAGTGATCTGGTTGTCCATACTCGGCGTGGCGCCGTTCACACTGGCGCTACCGTATGTTGGGCTGGGGATGTCGGCAGTCTTGACGGTCATTATCGGTTTCATGCTGGCGTCGGCGTTCCCGGCGATGATTGTCTACGCGCAGGAACTGCTGCCGGGCAAAGTTGGAACCATTGCCGGGCTGTTCTTCGGGTTGGCTTTCGGGCTGGCAGGCATCGGCGCGGCGGCGCTGGGGCAACTGGCTGACCATTGGGGCATTGAAGCGGTGTACAAGCTGTGCGCCTATCTGCCACTGCTGGGTTTGCTGGCGGTCTTGTTGCCGGATATGAAACGGCTGCCGCACACGCCGCCTGCGCAACTCAAGCCCGCATAAGCATCTGTAACAATTGGGCGGAGGTCAGTATCCGCCCGAATTTACGTTCAGCCATATTGGAAAACTGGCGCAGGTTGCTCTTGCTGGTGCTGATCGGCGGCCAAGAAGGCGGCTCCGCCAGCCAGCCGCCATCCGCCGTGCGCATGTGGCGGCGGTCGCTCAACAGGCCCGCAGCGTATTCCCGCGCTGGCATTACCCGGAACAATGGCGCGAACGCCGGGTCAAGCAGCGTGTCATCGATAAACGATTGCTGGAAATAGCGGATGGCCGGGGTGCAAAACGGCAGGGTGGTGTCGAAATCGAGAATGAAACGCGCCCCCCCGCCCGCGCGCCACAACAGCACAACGTGATAATCCCACAGGACGGCGGCGTCCGGCGTTTCCGCTGCGCGCTGCCGGAGGATGGGGAAAAAGTCCCCCCGCGACGCCATGACGACGACATCGCTGTCCTGAAATTCCGGTTGCTGGCACAGATGCCAGATGTTTTCCTCGCAATAACGGGACTGGTAAGGGTAGTCTTCCCGCCGTGGCAGTTTCATAAGTTTCCACACATGCTGCGCTTTAGCAGGCAGTATAACGCTTGCGCCCGAATTGTTCCGAAATCCCCCTAACTCCACTACACTGGCCGTTTTTCCAACGGCTGCCGCACTTGAACGCCAACCCCACTTTCCTCGCCATTGCCCTGACCATCGCCGGTTCGTCGATCCTGGCGGGCATGGATTCCCTGGGCAAAATCCTGATGCGCGAATTTTCGACGTTCCAGGTCACCTGGGCGCGCTTTTTGTTCCATGCCGTGATCGTGTCGCTGCTGTTCCTGTGGCAGGGGCAACGGAATTTTGCCCGAACCCGCGCGCCGAAGCTCCAGCTCCTGCGCGGCCTGTGCATGGCGGGCGTCAACACCTCGCTGTATATCGCCATCCAGACCATCAGCCTGGCCGAAGCGACCGCCTTGATCTACCTGTCGCCAGTGCTTGTCACCCTGCTGGCGGGCGTATTCCTGGGGGAAAAGCTGTCAGTGCGCCATCTGCTGGCGGTCACCGCCGGTTTTGTCGGGGTGCTGGTGATTATCCGGCCCGGCTTCCAAGCCTTTGACCCCGCCATGCTGCCAGCGCTGGGCGCGGCTTTCCTGCTGGCGTTGTACTTTCTGCTGACCCGCAAGGTGGCGGCGGTCGATTCCTCCCGCACCTCCTTGTTCCATTCCTCGCTGGTCGGGGCGGTGGTGCTGAGTTGCACCGCCCCTTGGTGGTGGCAAACGCCCGACCTGGGACAATGGCTGTTGCTGGCCTGCATGGGCGTGTTCGGTGCCAGTGGGCATTTCCTGTTCATCAAGGCTTATTCCCTGCTCCCGGCCTCCGAACTGTCGCCTTGGCTGAATGCGCAGGTTGTCGCCGCCACCCTGTTCAGCGTGTTCCTGTTCCAAGATGCATTGGGCTGGAATTTCTTCGTCGGCGCGGGACTGATCCTGGGGGCGGGACTGTTGCTGCGGCTGGTCAGGGGCTAGCGCGGTATGGAAACCGGCTGGTTGTCAGCATTGACCTGATCCAACGCCGCAAGTGTTTGGGCAAGGCCAAGGGTTCACGGCACAAACCGATACCCAACCCCCGTTTCCGTCAGCAGATGCTTGGGACGCGCCGGGTCGGCTTCCAGTTTCTGCCGCAGCCTGCCCATGTAGATGCGCAGGTAGTGGCCGTCCTCGGAATGCCCGGCTCCCCAGACTTCGCGCAGCAACTGCCGCTGGGTCAGCACCTTGCCCGGCTGCGCCAGCATGACGGTCAGCAGGTGGTATTCGCGCGGGGTCAGGTGGACAGGCTCACCGTTGCGGGTGATCAGCCGGTTGGCGCGGTCAACCACCACGTCATTGAACCCGATCACGGCGTGCGCGTCTTCCGGGCGCTTTTCCCGCCGCCGCCGCAACGCCCGCAACCGCGCCAGCAATTCCGCCACACTGAAAGGCTTGGCGAGATAGTCGTCCGCCCCCATGTCCAGCGCCACCACCTTGTCGCTTTCCAGGCTGCGCGCGGACAACACCAGCACCGGCACGTCCGACCAACTGCGCAAGGTGCGGATGAATTCGACGCCGTCCGCATCCGGCAACCCCAAATCCAGGATAACCGCGCTGGGCCGGTATTCTCCCGCCAGCCCCAGGCCACCGGAAACCGTCGGCGCTTCCAGCACCCTGCAACCCTCCGCTTCCAACGCAGTGCGCAGGAACTGGCGGATGCGCGGTTCATCTTCCACAATCAGCACGGAATTGTTGTTCATGTCGGAAACTCCTCTTCAACGTCTTCGTCCAAGCTGGGCGGGTCGCCCAAAGGCAAAATGACACAGGCGCAGGCTCCGCCGCCCTCGCGCTGCTCCAGACTCAATTCACCGCCATGCGCTTTCAGGATAGCTTCACAAATGGTAAACCCCAACCCTGAGCCTTGCTGCGGCATCCGCAATCCGGCCACCGATGATGGCGGCGCAAATCCGTTGCCCCGGTCGCAGATACGGAATTCCGCCCACTTCCCGTTGATCTGGGCGGTGATGTCAATGGGGGAACCTGCCGGTGTGTATTTGGCGGCATTTTCCAGCAGGTTGCCGATCACGCGCTCCATCAACACGGCGTCAAACGCCAGCAAGGGGAAATCCGCCGGTATCCGGACGCTGACCGGGCGCTGGACTAATGACGGCTCCAGCAAATCCAGCGCTGAACCGGTGACGTCCGCGAGGGATTGCCATTCCTTGTTCAGCTTCAACTTGCCAGCGGACAGGCGCGCCAAATCCAGCAGCTTGGTCACCATACCCGCCAACCGCACGGACTGTTCATGCACGGCCTCCACCATTTCCTGCTGCGTCGGCGACAACACCTTGCCCTCCAGATGCAGGGTTTCGGTCAGGCCAACCAACGCTGTCAGCGGGGTGCGCAAATCATGGGAAAGCGACGACAGGATGGAGTTGCGCAGGCGTTCGGACTCCACCTGCACATGGCTGGCTTGCGCCAATTCCGCATAGTGCAGGCGCTGGCGGGCGATTTCGAGCAATGACCCGGCTGCCGTGTTGGTTGGGTAACGGGCGGCAATAGCGTCCACCTGCTGGGAGTCCGCCGCCCCCGCCAGTTCCCGCGCCATCCGGTACAGCGACCGGGTGCGCTCCTCGCTGATTTGCAACTCCCGGTTTTGCGCCAACAGCCGCGCCGCCATTTGCCCGGTCAGCAGGGCGATCAGCAGCATCACCACCAGCATGACAATGTATTTGAGGCTATTGGTCAGCAGGGCGTATTGGGGCGGGACAAAAAAGAAATCAAACAGAAAAACAGCCAGCAGCGCTGCCATCAGCGAGGGTTTCTGGCCCAGCCACAGCGCGCATAAAAACACTTCCAGCAGGAACAGCATGACCACATTGGCCAGCCCCATTTCTTCACGCAGGGGGAACGTCACCGCCCCAACCAAGATCGTGACCAGACAGGCCAGGACATAACTCAACACACTGCCGGGATTATCCGACTGCAAGCGGAAAAACCATGAGCCGCTGCCTGTCATTGACGCATTCCTCATCGCATCCATCATGCTGACATGATCAATTGCCCGCGCATGATACACAAGAAAAACCCCCGTACCAGACGGGGGTTTTTTCACGGGAAGGTAAACCCGTTAGTGGGCCTGCGCACCTTCGGCGTTGATGCCGGTGTTCTGGCGCACGTACAACTCATCCCACATTTCTTCCGAACGGCGGTCGCGGGTGAACAGGGATACAAAAATGGTCACCAAGAAACCCAGCGGGATGGAGATCAGCCCAGGGTTTTTCAACTGGAACCAAGGTTTTTCCAGGCCCATCATGCTGGTGGTCTGACCTTCAAAGGTTTTCAGGTCAGTCTCCGCAGCCGCAATGGATTTTTCCAGACCCTTGATCTCTTTTTCCTTGGCGGCCTTGGCGTCGTCTGCCAGCGTTGCCAGTTCAGCCTGAGCCTTGGCCAGCTTTTCACGGGCACCAGGTTTGGCATCCTTGGCGGGCGAAGCTTTCACTTCTTTCTTACAACCATCGCTGGCGAACAGTTCGCACATGAAGCCCCACTGGCCAGGAGCCGCTTCCACCGCAGGTTTGGCAGGCTCGCCGTCCAGGACTTTCTTCGCATCAGCGACTTTCGCCAGCGGATAGGTCATGTTCGGGGAAATCATCACCAAATAGATGGCGGTAAAGGCACCCACCAGCATGCCGGAAACCACGCCGTAGGTATTGGTTTTCTTCCAGTACAGGGTCAGGAAGACCGCAGGCAGGTTGGAAGAGGCCGCCACCGCAAACGCCAGCGCCACCAAGTGCGCAACGTTTTGCCCTTTGGCCGCGATACCCACATAGATTGCCAGCGCACCAACGATGCCGGTAGCGATACGGGCAGCAGTGATTTGCTCTTTGGCAGTCGCGTGTTCGCCACGGAATACGCCAACGTACAGGTCATGGGACATGGCGGAGGCAGAAGCCAACACCAGACCAGCAACCACCGCCACGATAGTGGCGAAAGCAACTGCCGCAACGAACGCCAGGAACAGGTTGCCGAGGATGGAATCAGGGCCTCCGCCGACAAACTGCGCCAGCAATGGAGCAGCCATGTTGCCGCCTTTGTCCAAGCCAGCGATCGCAGTAGGCGTCACATGCATGGCGGCACCCAAACCCAGGAACAGGGTCAGGACGTAGAAACCGCCGATAATGGCCATCGCCCAGATAACGGAAGTGCGCGCATCCTGTGCAGTTGGCACAGTGAAGAAGCGCATCAGGATATGCGGCATGCCCGCAGTGCCCAACACCAATGCCATGCCCAGGGAAATCTGGTCAATCGGGTTTTTCAGGTACAGGCCTGGCTCCAGGAAGCGCTGGCCCAGTTCAGCCGGGGACATATTGGCCGCAGCGTCACCCACCAGTTTCGCCACCTGTTTCTGGATGTCAGGGTTATCAACAGCCGCTTGCAGGAAACCAGGGAAGGAGAAGCCATACTGACCCCAAGTGAACAACACCAGCAGGATGGATGCGGTCACCAGCAGGATCGCCTTGATGATCTGAACCCAAGTGGTCGCTTTCATACCACCGAAGACCACGTAGGTCAGCATCAGGATGCCCACCACGATAACGGAAACTTCGTAGTCAATGCCGATCAGGGTTTTCACCAGAACGCCGCCACCTACCATTTGAGCCGTCAGGTAGAAAGTGGAAACGGTAACGGTGGAAATCGCCGCAACGGTCTTGGAGGCTTTCGGGTTATTGCGGAATGCCAGGATGTCGCCCAATGTGTACTTGCCGATATTCCGGCAGGGTTCTGCAATCACCAGCAATACCGTGATGTAAGCCACCAGCCAGCCAACGGAGTACATGAAACCGTCATAACCGTACAGTGAGATCAGACCGGCAATGCCGAGGAAGGAAGCCGCTGACAGGTAATCACCGGCAATCGCCCAACCATTCTGGATGCCGGTAACCGACCGGCCAGCAGCATAGAAGTCAGCCGCAGAGGAGGTTTGTTTGGCGGCACGATAGGTGACGTACATGGTCATGGAAATAATGGCGCCAAACACCAAAAACGTCAGCCATTTGAACTCATCCGCCACCGCGCCGCCTTCAGCGAAAGCAGCCTGGCTGGCGAACAATGACAACAACAGGGCAGAGCTTGCCCATAAAGATTTCTTCATGTATCTCTCCCTCGATAAATCAGGCGACATCACGGACGATTTCCGCCGCCATGGCGTCAAATTGACGGTTGGCGCGGCGGGCATAAACAGCAGCAATGGTCCAGGCCACAACAAATTCAGACAAGGCGAACAGGATGCCGACATTAATAGGCCCCCATACCTTAATCTTGAACATGTCTGGGTAGTAAGCTGCGCCGATCGGCAACAGAAAATAATAAATAACTGAAATGATCATCAGGCTCCACAAGAAGGTGGTTTTCTTCTTGTGTAACGCCTGAAAACGCGGGTCGCGGTCTATCGCGGCCCAATTGGTGGTTTTGGCCATTAACTGACTCCTCCGTTTGCTGAAAAAAACTCCTCATAAAGAATGCCCGGCTGTGGTGTCCGGTGGTGCGGAAGAACCGCACTAAATCAGCAGTATTCTTGAAATTGTCGACAATCCTTTATAGGAAGGACACCTGCCTGGGCTAACAGGCGGCAACCTCGGGCTTTCAGGGGCTGAACTTGCCGATAATCGCAATCATGTCATCCAGCATGTAAAAAAGGTGTAAACGCGGTGTAGCCAATGTTGGAAAAGCCCTACCAAAAAGCGGCTATTCAGGAAGTCCGCAACAGGACTTGTGTGCCGATCTCAACCACTTGTTCCGCAGGCAAATTGAAATAGGTGGCAGCGCTTTCTGATTGCCGCGTCATCCAGCCAAACAGCAGGCAACGCCAACGGGGCAACACACCTTCGCAGCCAATAATGGAGGTGCGCGCCACAAAGAAGGTGGCGTCGGGTGGAATTTCCAGATGGTAACGCACCGTGCCGCGCAATGCCGCAGACAAATCCGGCGGCTCACGGAAGCCAAAACGCACCGAAACCGTATAAATGCCCTGCGCCAGCCCGATAACATGCAGGCGTTCGTCATCCGGGATATAAGGCACTTCCTCATTATCCACATGCAGGAAAATGACCTGCTGGTGCATCACCTTATAATGGCGGATATTGTAAAACAACCGGCTGGGAACCAGGTTGGGATTGGAAGTCAGATACACCGCCGTTCCCGGCACACGCGGCACATCCGGGCGTGGGTTGGCGATAAACTGCCGCATGGTCATATTGATCTTCTTGCGGTATTCGGCCACCAGTTCGCTGCCGCGTTTCCAGGTCGTCAGCAATACGAACACCCCGATGCCAAACAACACCGGGAACCAACCGCCGTGCCCAATCTTGGCGAGGTTGGAAGCAAAGAACATGACCTCAAAACCGACGCAAACCATCACCACCAGAATAATGAGCTTGCGCAGCCGTTGATTCGGCCGGGCACGGGCCACCACAAAAATCAGCACACTGGTAATAATCATGGTGCCGGAAACCGCAATGCCGTAAGCCGCCGCCAGCGCGCTGGAAGAGCCAAACCCAAGCACCAACAACACCACCCCCAGCAGCATCAGCCAGTTGACGCTGCCGACATACACTTGGCCACGTTCAGTGTCGGAAGTATGGCTGTAACGGATGCGCGGCAAATACCCCAGCCGGACTGCCTGAAGCGTGATCGAATACGCCCCGGTAATGGTCGCCTGGGACGCAATCACCGTCGCCATGGTCGCCAGCATGACCAGCGGCGTCAGCAAAGCGTCAGGTGCCAGCAGGTAAAACGGGTTTTCCGTCGCCGTTGCATCCCGCATGACCAACGCCCCCTGGCCGAAATAATTCAGCAGCAAGGCGGGGCTGACCAGACAGAACCAAGCCAGCCGGATCGGGCGGGCACCGAAATGCCCCATGTCGGCGTACAACGCCTCGCCCCCGGTCAAGGCCAAGAACACGGCTGACAGCAAAATAAACGCCGCGACCGGATGATGCAGGGTAAATTTCAATGCATGCCAGGGATTCAGCGCCTCCAACACTTCCGGCGTCTGGATGATACTGAGCACGCCCAGGACTCCCAGCGTGATGAACCACAATAGGGTCAACGGCCCGAATAGCTTGCCAACCCGTGCCGTGCCAAACGACTGGATCAGAAACAGGCTGACGAGGATGCCAAGCGTCACCGGGATCACCAAGTGGCTAAGATGCGGCGTCGCCACTTCCATCCCTTCCACCGCCGACAATACCGAAATGGCCGGGGTGATCATGGCATCACCATAAAACAACGCGGCGGCGAACACGCCAATCACCGCGACAGCGTTGGACCATTGAGGCATGGTACGGCGCGCATGACGGTGCGCCAGCGCCTGCAAGGCCAGCACCCCACCTTCCCCCTTGTTGTCGAAACGCAGCACCAGCCATACATATTTAATGGAAACAATCAGGGTGACCGCCCAGAACAACGCTGACAACGCCGCCAGCACATTGGCATGGGTCGGTGACAGCCCGTGTTCAGGCGCGAAAGCTTCCCTGAAAGCGTACAGGGGGCTGGTGCCAATATCGCCATAGACAATGCCCAACGCGCCCAAGGTCAATGCACCCAGCTTTTGAGGAGATGCATGCTTGGTTTGTTTGGGCGGCCCTGAAAAGGATTCGTGCATGCTTGCGCCAACCAGCCAACGATGAGGAATAAGATAGGAGAACGTTCCCAGGCTTGCAGACAGCCTGACAAAACTGCTTTTCATGACACTCAACCGTGTGTAAGGGTAGTGTCAGGATTTTGGCGCCACCTATGTAAAAAATTTGCAAAAGCAGGAAACGTTTCTGAGGGGCTTTAAAAATATGGCGACGGACAGGAGTCGCCCGTCGCCATCTGACGTACATCCCGGAGAATAGAGATGTCTTTGTGTGCAACAAACGGATCCGAGTCATGAAATCCGTCTTTAAAGCATGCCAGCCCCATCATAAATTTGGCGTAAATTGTTGAAGGATTTCCCACAGCCCGTTCAGCCCAGATGCAACCATACCAGCACCGCCAGCCAGCCCAGCAGGTGCAGGAACGCCGCCCAACGGTAATGGCGGGCCAGTTCCTCCGGGGGAATATTGGTGATCAGGAACAATTGCCCCCCACGCGCGCCATCCATCACATGCGTCCCCGGCACCCGCTGCTGTTCGCGGATGTCTTCCTCCACCCAACGCTCTGCCGCTGCCCGCACAGCCTGCCATTCCTCCGGGTCAATCTGGCCGTTGCCGTTGGCATCGAAATTCTCCAACAACTGACGCTGGTTGTGCTTCCAGTCCGCCAACACCGCCGCTATCCGTTCGCGCCGCTCCTGTTGCAGGCCGCTGGCGCGCTGGGTGCGCAACTCACCCAGCACATACAAGGTCTGGCCAGGGTAAATGGCTTTCAGCCAGGAAAAGTGCGTGTCGCCGGGGCGGGTGACGATCTCGGCCTGGCGCGGGTACAGCAGGCAGCGGCCATGGCCGTCATCCAGCACAAACGGCTCGTCTTCCACATAGCCTGGCAGCCACACGGTGACGGGCAAATGCGGCAAACCGCGGAAACCTTCGCCATCCGGCAGCGCCGCCACACCATTCAGCTCCACATAGCCCTGCGCACCGCTGCTGAGGCGGGAAGTGGGTGTGTCCACAATCAGGCGGTAACGGCGGAACAGGCCGATGGCGAACAGCAGGCTTAACGTCGCGGGCACCAGCAGCCATTGCGGATCAGCGTGACGGTACAGCCAGTAAGCGCAACCCACCCACGCCACCGCAAACCCTGGCGCGGCGGCCAGGTTCATGATGCCACCCCGGCGCAATACTGCCAGGCGTTGGTTGTCCATCACCTGACGCCAGTCCAGGCCGTTGCGGTCTCCCTGTGGTTGGCTGCCGAACCCGCCCAATTCAGGAAGTAAAATGCGCAGCCACATCCACATCGCGGGTTTCCTCAGCAGTGAAGCTCATCAGGCGGAAACGCCTGAAGCTGAATGCTTTGGCGACGATCACATCCGGGAACTGTTCGATCCGGGTATTGTTGATGGCGGCGGAATCGTTGTAGAACTCACGCCGGTCGGCGATGTTGTCTTCCAAACTGGTGATGCGCTCACGCAGGTGCTGGAAGGAATCGCTGGCTTTTAGCTCAGGGTAAGCCTCCGCCACCGCAAACAGGTTGCCAAGGCCGATGCGCAGTTCCTTTTCCGCCGCGCCCAACTCCCCCATATTGCCGGATTGCAGCGCGCTGGCGACTTTGTTGCGGGCCTCCATCACCTTCTGCAAGGTGGCTTGTTCGTATTGCATGTGCTCCTTGCACACCGCCACCAGCTTGGGCAATTCGGCGTTGCGCTGTTTGAGCAACACATCGGTGTTGCTCCAGGCTTTTTCGGTATTGTTTTTCAGCGCGACCAACTGGTTGTAGAGCAGGATGCCCCACAGCAGCAGACCGCCCAGGAGGGAGATGAAAATCAGGATTCCGGTATTCATGGGCTTATTGTTATCAATGGGTTGCTTGAGGAAGAATCCAGTCTAACAGCTGGCGGGAGCGGCACCAAAGTGGTATAGATGAACGGTTGCCACATAGCAAAAAACAAGGAGGAGATGGTATGCGTACTGTATTGAAATTCTGGCTGGCGCTGCTGTGCCTGCTGCCCGCCGCCGGTTTTGCCGCCGACAATTTTCCCGCCCAGCAAACCTTTGCGGGGCAAACCTTAGTCCTCAACGGCAAGGGTGTGCGCACCAAGCTACTGTTCAATTTATATACCGCTGGCTTGTACTTGCAAGCGAAAAGCACTGACGCCGCCGCCATCCTCGCTGCCGCCAAACCGATGGCGATGCGGCTGGAAATCACCTCCGGCGTGATCACCAGCGCCAAGATGGAGGAGGCCGTGCGCGAAGGCTTCAAAAAATCCACTGCCGACCCGAACATCCA
>NZ_JAYMYJ010000052.1:0-16672 GCF_035668035.1 Candidatus Thiothrix phosphatis
GTCAAACTATGCACGTCTCCCCGGCAAAGCCGGGGGATTTCCCAATAGATTAAAACCAAATTGGTTGTCATAGGGAAAAACCTTCTATACCAAATGCTTATAGGGTCGATAATGAAATATTTTGGATATTTTGATGCTGGGGGCTTGATGCCCTCACCGCCTGTCTATGCCAACGTCAGCGGCACTCTGGCGACAACCATCTTTATCTCGGGCAATCAGAGTGGGACAGATAATGTTGCCATCAACTTCCCCCATGGATCTTCAGGCGAACGTCTGCCAATGGGGAGCTGGCCACGGCGGGTGAGTGTTTTTCGTCAAAATAATTGATTTATCTGAAATAATTTTCATGCCATGCATTTGTGGAGGTCTTAATGCGATATCTAGTGCATCTCGGTATTGGGGGGCTGTTGTTGTATTCGAGTATGGCTCTGGCAAATGTCTCCGGAAAAGTCTTTCGTGATTTCAATGCAAATGGTTCATTTGACAGTGGGTCGTCTTTTAATGAAGTCGGGATGGCTGGCGTGACGGCCAAAGCGTTTGACGCTGATGATCCGCCTTCAGCGCCTACGGCGGTGGCGACTTCCGCCGCCAATGGCAATTACACGTTGACAGGGTTGCAAACTGGGGCGAAGTACAGACTGGAGTTTTCTTGGGGTGAAAGTTGGTTAAAGCCGGGTGTTGCCGGTGGGACAAGTGTGCAGTTTGTCACGAACGGTGCGACTGGGGTGAATGTGGCGGTGAATGATCCGGCACAGTATTGTCAGGCAAATCCGGAGGTCGGGGTTACCCGCATGGTGCGTGACGGGTTTTCCACCAAGCCAGTGATACAAAGTTTTGACTACAGCAGCAGCGGCGATGACCGGAGCACACTTACCGAGTTTGCCCATGAGTCGGATAATATCGGTGCGCTCTGGGGGACGGCTTACCGCCGTGACACGAAAAAGCTGTATGCATCAGCCTTGTTGCGCCGCCACACTTCCGAAGGCTCCCTGGGGTTTGGCGGCATTTATGAAATAGACGTCACCAACCCGTCCGCCGGTCCTGTCAAATGGTTGGCCGTATCAAACGCCGGTTCCTTGTCCAAGGCGCGCGGCATACCTGATGATGGAAGCCCCAGCTATGACTCGGAGGCTTATCCCTTGACTGGCAAGATTTCCCTGGGAGATATAGATGTTTCTGATGATGGCAAAACATTGTATGCCATGAACCTGAATACCCGTTCGTTGGTGCCGATTGACATTGACACCAAAACAGAAGGCACGCCGATTCCGGTAGGCGATCCGGGGTGCGCCAACCCGGACGATGTGCGCCCCTGGGCAGTTGGTGTGCATGAAGGCAATGTATATGTCGGGGTGGTGTGTTCCAATGAAAGCGTGGGCAGCATTGACTCCCACTTCAAGGCGTATGTCAGAAAGCTGACAGGAAGCAGTTTTACGACCGTAGCCAGTATGCCTCTCAATTATGAAAAAGATTGGGCAGCCATCGGGCTTTATCCCACCCCCAAAAACAATTGCAGCGAAGAGGCAGGCTGGTTTCCGTGGGTAACGGCAACTTCACCAACGGACAGCGGCATGACCGGTTGCCGTGGCATAAGTGAACCCAATACCGCCATACATCCGCAACCTATCCTGAGTGACATCGAATTTGATGTGGACGGCTCCATCATTTTAGGTTTTCTGGATCGCATTGCCCTCCAGGGTGGCGAAGACAATCTGCCGCCGTTCACCGAATATACCACTCTGTTTAACGTTTACTCTGGTGGTGATATCCGGCGTATCTGTAATGTCAATGGTAGCTATGTTGCCGAAGGTGGCACAGGTTGCGCGTTTAACGGCGGCCAAAATGGGAGCAAAAAGAATGAGTTCTATCAAGGTGATCCCATGATGTTCAGCTACGATGGCCAGCCCGCCAATTTGGAGGCCGCGCACTCTGAAGTTTCACTGGGTTCCCTGGCCCTGCTTCCAGGTAAAGGGGAAGTCATGCTGACTGTTTATGATCCAATCTATGACCGGAACGGTACAGGCTCGCGTTGGGCCAGCAATGGCGTGCGCTGGTTGAGCAATACTAACGGCGATTTAGTGAAGTCCTTTGAAATTGTCAGGAAGAAACAAGCGGTTCCTTCAGGTTCAAGCGCCCTTTACGTGGATAAGGCCGACAGTGATTTTGGCAAAACCGCTGGTCTGGGAGATCTGGTGTTATTGTGTGATGAAGCACCGCTGGAGGCCGGTAACCGTGTGTGGTTTGACGCCGATGGAGATGGCATCCAGGATGCTGATGAAAGCGGCGTGAATGGCGTTCAGGTCAAATTGACCTGTGGAACTGATGAGGCGACTGTCACCACAGCTAATGGCGGCAACTTCCTGTTTAGTAATGCATCTGGTGGTAATGCGGCATTTATGGCACCCGGAAAATCCTGCCGGATCAGCATTGCCAAGGGGCAAACGCCGCTGAACGGTTACAGCCTGACAACGAAAGATGCCGATGGCGTGACGGATAATGACCCCCTGACGGATTTACGCGATTCGGATGCCAGCAATAATGCGGGTACGGCCGAAATCGCGTTTGCTGTGGGCAGCGCGGGGGCAAGCAACCACACGCTGGATTTCGGCTACCGGACAACGCCTGCTTGCCACCTGAACACGCCAACGGTCAGTGCCGCTTGCAATGATAATGGCACCTCCACTGACCCATCTGATGACACCTTCAACTACACCATTAATGCCACTGGCGACAATACGGGGGCGACTTACAGCATCAGTGGCGATGATGTGCAATCCGGGGTGGCTTATGGCAGCGAACAAGGGCCGTATGGCAGCTTCCCGATCAGCAATGGCACCCTCAACCTGACACTGGCCGATGTGGACAACGCCACTTGTAGCTTAAGCAATGTCACGGTGGCTGCACCGGCGACGTGCTCAACTCAGGTTGACCTGCGTTTGGAAAAATCTGTCAACAAGGCATCGGCACAGCGCGGGGATACGGTCGTTTACACGCTGACAGTGACCAATGACAGTAAAAATCCGGCAACGGGAGTCAAGATTACCGATATTTTGCCGCCAGGCGTGACCCTGGCTGCGGCGGCTCCAGTGGCACAGCAGGGAACCTATACACCGGCTACTGGGATTTGGGCACTGGGTGATTTGGGCGCAGGGCAGGCTGCGACCTTAACCATAACGGTAACCGTTAATTAACATCAGTTAGTCAAAAGTGCCAGGAGAACCAGCAAAGAAACGCTGTTGGGTGGTTGGAAGAAAGATTGGGGTTCCGGCAGGGTGTGTTGCCCTACCGGAAAACAGTGCTGCCAAGTGCAAGCACTGACCTCCAACGCCGCCCCCATCTTCCAGGCGGGCAGGCGAGAATGCTAACCAAGCTTCTGGTTAAGCTGGGCAAAGCTGGTGGCGCGCAAGGTCGGGGCAATTTCGATGCCCAGTTGGCGGCTTATCTGGGTGATGGAAATGATGCCGCGCACCGTGGGCTGGGACTTGACAGTTTCCACCACCAGCATATGGTGGCGCTTGCTATCCTGGACAGCCTTGAGCAACTGGCCCACCGTTATCCTTTTAACCTGTTCCAACGGCACGGCTTCCAGTTTCTCCAGTGGCGTCATGAGCTGGGAAGCGCTCAAATCCCCGTGGGAACCACCGTGGGTGGCGATATAACGCATTGGTTTTTCACCAATAATATCATTCGAAGTCACCAGGCCCAGCAACTTTCCCTGGCTGTCCAGCACAAACAACAGACGCACGCTGCAAGCGATCATCTTGTCGTTGGTTTCACGGACTGATGCATCCGGTGAGATGGAAAATGGCTTAACAACATTCAGATCCGTCATTACGCTGATGGCAGGCGAGCTCTCGGTAATGGTTTTATCGGAAGCCTTGTCCGGAGAAATCAGGATTACATTTGCTGGAACGGGTTCTGGAATCAGTTTGCCATACTCAATAGTCATCGTTGTTTGTCCTCCTAAAAATTTCTGCTGTTCAATCCTTAAGCTCCGACCTCTTGATTGATAGTGTTGACGGCCGCCTTGGGGTGAGCCATCAAACCAGAACCTGATGGTGGGAACCTAAGGCTAGTGTACAGCTAGAAACGCTTTCGTCATATAAACAACGGCAGCTCAAGACGGGAAAACACAATGCCATGTGCACCCATCCAATTGCTGCGCCGCAGCTAAACCATCGTCTAATATCTGAGCCCTTCCGATCCTGATAGCATTTTTCCCCATGCTGTTAGAGGAGGAAAAATCAAATGGCAATACTCAATCGAATGGACTGGTATGACCTGGCCCGTTCCACCAATTGGAACCCTACCTACGTCACTGAAGGCGAGCTGTTCCCGCCGCAGCTTTCCGGCGATTACAACCTGCCGTTGAGCGCCTGGGAAAGCTACGACGAGCCTTATAAACAGACTTACCCCGAATACGTGAAAGTCCAGCGGGAAAAGGATGCGGGTGCCTATTCCGTCAAGGCCGCGCTGGAGCGCAGCCGTATTTTCGAAAACGCTGATCCGGGCTGGAAATCCGTCATGAAGGCGCATTACGGCGCGATTGCACGGGGTGAATACGCGGCCGCCAGCGCGGAAGCCCGCATGATGCGTTTTTCCAAGGCACCGGGCATGCGCAATATGGCGACGCTGGGCTGCATGGATGAAATCCGCCACGGCCAGATGCAGTTGTATTTCCCACACGAACACATCGCCAAAGACCGGCAGATGGACTGGGCGTTCAAGGCTTACGACACCAACGAATGGGCGATGATCGCCGCCCGCCATTTCTTCGATGACATCATGATGACCCGTGACGCCATCAGTGTTTCCATCATGCTGACCTTCAGCTTTGAAACCGGCTTCACCAATATGCAGTTCTTGGGGTTGGCCGCCGACGCCGCCGAAGCGGGCGACCACACCTTCGCCAACCTGATTTCCAGCATCCAGACCGACGAATCCCGCCATGCCCAGATCGGCGGCCCGGCGCTGAAAATCCTGATCGAAAACGGCAAGAAGGAAGAAGCGCAGAAACGGGTGGACATCGCCGTGTGGGGCGCGTGGAAACTGTTCTCGGTGCTGACCGGCCCGATCATGGACTACTACACCCCGCTGGAGCACCGCAAACAATCCTTCAAGGAATTCATGGAGGAATGGATTGTGGCGCAGTTCGAGCGCGCCCTCACCGACATGGGGCTGGAACTGCCCTGGTACTGGGACATTTTCCTCAACGACCTGAGCCAGACCCATCATGGCATGCACATGGGTTCCTATTATTGGCGGCCCACTATCTGGTGGAACCCGGCGGCGGGCGTGACGCCGGAAGAACGCGGCTGGCTGGAAGACAAATACCCTGGCTGGAACGACACCTGGGGCGAGTGCTGGGATGTCATCATCGACAACGTGGTGGATGGCAATATGGCCAAAGCCTACCCCGAAACCCTGCCCTACGTGTGCAATATGTGCCAGTTGCCCATCCTCGGCACGCCCGGCAAGGGCTGGAACGTGAAGGACTATCCGCTGGAATACAATGGCCGCCTGTACCACTTCGGTTCCGAGGTTGACCGTTGGGTGTTCCAGCAGGAACCGGAGCGTTACGCCGGGCATTTGAGCATCGTTGACCGTTTCCTCGCTGGCATGATCCAGCCGATGAATCTGGAAGGCGCTCTCGCCTATATGAACATCGCCCCCGGCGAATGCGGCGATGACGCCCACCAGTACGCCTGGGCCGAAGTCTACCGAGCATTACGCGCCGCCAAAAAAGCAGGCTGATTCAGGATCGTTACCAAACGGAGAGTTTACCTATGGCTTTGTTTCCATTGACTTCCAATTTTGAAGGGGATTTCGTGTTGCAACTGGTGCCGGTGGATACCGACAACACCATGGATGAAGTCGCAGCGGCGGCAGCCGTCCATTCCGTGGGGCGGCGGGTGCGCGACCGACCCGGCCACATCCTGCGGGTGCGCCGTCAGGACAGCACGGAACTGCTTCCCCGCACCATGACCGTGGCCGAGGCCGGTTTCATGCCGACTGAAACCGTGGAAATCATCTGGCAGGCGGCCTGAACCTGGGCGCCTGCAACAGGAGGAACAACATGAGTTTTACCCGAGTATGCACACTCGACGATGTGTGGGAAGGCGAAATGGCCGCCTACACCGTCAACGGCCATGAGATCGTGCTGGTCTGCGCCGATGGCGGCGAAATCCACGCATTCCAGGGCGTTTGCCCGCACCAGGACATCGCCTTGTCAGAGGGCAAATTCGACGGCAAGAAACTGATCTGCCGCGCCCATCTGTGGCAGTTCGACGCCGAAACCGGCAAAGGCATCAACCCGGAAGACTGTGCGCTGGCCAATTACCCCGTGCGGGTGGAAGGCGAAGACATTTTCGTCAGCACCGAAGGGGTTGAGCCGCTGTTTGCGCACACCTGAAGCACTGATTGGAGAGGAGAAAAACCACATGAGCAACACCAAACCGGGGCAAGCCTACCACAACAATCTGGTAGGCCCGGTGATGCGCGCAGGCGACTTGGCGCAGGCCGTGATCGAAGCCGCCAGACTGGACAACCCGGGCAAGGAAATTTTTGTCGATGACAAACGCGCCTACATCCGCATCCATGCCGAGCAGGAAATGGTCCTGAACCAGGCCACCATTGAGGAGGAACTGGGGCGGCCTTTCCGCATGAATGATCTGGAAGTGGATCTAAGCTCCTTCGCCGGGCAGATCGAAAGCCGGGACAACTCGGTGCGTTTTTATTTTTCCAAGAAACTCTGAGCGGAGGAAACATTCATGTCGGACATGCAAATCCTGAAACCCCAGAAAACCTGGAGCCACCTGGCCGTTCGCCGCCGCAAGCCGAGCGAATACGAAATCGTCAGCACCAACCTGCATTACAACGACCGTGACCCGGATTCCGCCTACGAGCTGGCCCCGGAACTGTTCATGAACCGCTGGTACAAGCAGAACACCTTCGGCACGCGCTTGCAGCATGCCGACTGGAATGCATTCCGCGACCCGGATGAAGTCGTCTACCGCACCTACAACCTGATGCAGGACGGGCAGGAAACCTACGTGTTCGGCCTGTTCGGCCAGTTCAGCGAGCGTGAGCACGACAAGGCGCTGGACCCGCGTTGGGCCGGTACGCTGGCGCGCCTGTACACCCCTGCGCGCTATTTGTTCCATACCCTGCAAATGGCCTCGGCCTATGTCGGGCAGATGTCCCCGGCCAGCACCATCACCAACTGCAATTACTTCCAGATGGCCGACAGCCTGCGCTGGTTGAGCCATACCGCCTACCGCACCAGGGAACTGTCGCTGACCTTCCCCAACAAGGGTTTTGGCGAGAACGAGCAGAGCCACTGGGAACGCGACCCGGCCTGGCAAGGCTTCCGCGAACTGATGGAAAAAGTGCTGACCGTATGGGACTGGGGCGAAGCCATCGTCACCCTCAGCCTAGTGGTAAAACCGGCAGTGGAGGAAGCCGTGCTGCGCCGTCTGGGCGAAGCCGCACGCCACAATGGCGACACCCTGCTGGGGCTGCTGACCGATGCGCAACTGATCGACGCCGCCCGCCACCGCCGCTGGACTACCGCGTTCGTCAATATGGCGCAGCAAACACCCGGCAACCTGGAACTGATCCACGAATGGGTAAGCAAGTGGGAACCGCTGGCTGACCGGGCCATCGACGCCTACTGCGCCGCCCTACCGGATGTCCCCGCCGCTGCTGGCGCCACCCGTCTGGCAACCCGCGAGGCACGCCGTGGTTTCGGGCTTTGAGCAATGCCCCGGAGAAACACATGAGTGATCCAGTCATTGTCAATGAACGCGATGGCAGCCACTTTACGCAGGCGCCGGGGGATACCATCCTGCGCGCCGCCCTGCGCGCAGGGGTCGGCTTTGCCTATGAATGCAATTCCGGCGGTTGCGGCTCCTGCAAGTTCGAACTGCTGGACGGCGAGCTTGAAACCCTGTGGGCGGAAGCGCCTGGGCTGGGCGAACGTGACCGGCGGCGTGGCCGCCACTTGGCCTGCCAGTGCCGCGCGCTCGGGCCGGTCAGCCTCAAGGCGGCCAGCGGTGCGGAATATGCGCCGCCACTGCCGCCCCAACGCCACACCGCCGTATTCAGCGGGTTTACGGACATTACCCACGACATCCGCGAATTCCGTTTCACCACTGAAGGCGCAGCCGCTTTCCTGCCGGGGCAATACGCCATGCTGGATTTGCCCGGTGTGGGTTCCTCGCGTGCCTATTCCATGGCCAACACAGCCAATGCCCTGGGGCAGTGGCAGTTCCAGATTCGCCGTGTCCCCAATGGGAAAGGCACCTCTGTGCTGTTTGATGCGCTGAAGCCCGGCGCTGAAATCGGCCTGGACGGGCCCTATGGCATCGCTTTCCTGCGCACCGATGCGCCGCGCGATATTGTCTGCGTGGCTGGTGGTTCGGGACTGGCACCGATGCTGTCCATCGCCCGGGGTGCGGTGAAAACCGGGATGCTGAAAAACCGCCGCCTGCACTTTTTCTACGGCGCACGCACGCCGCGTGATGTCTGCGGCGAAGCCCAACTGGCGGCATTGCCGGGTTTCGGCCCGCAAATCACTTATCATCCAGTGGTGTCCGAACCGGGAGATAATGGCTGGAGAGGTGCCACCGGTTTTGTCCATACCCAGGTGGCGGCGGTATTGGCGGAAAGCCTGCCCGCGCACGAGTTCTATTTTGCCGGGCCGCCACCCATGACCCAGGCATTGCAGGAAATGCTGATGGTTGATTACCGTGTACCATTTGGGCAGGTGCATTTCGACCGGTTCTTTTGAGGCTCAGGCTGGCGCACCCGTCAGCCGGAACACAGCAGGCAGAGGCAAACATGATCCCTGATGATGGCAGGTGCGGGGCGACAAAACAGGTATCAGTACGCGGCGTGTGCATCCACGAGGATGATGCGCAGGATGTGCGGCAGCAAAAAATGGCGCGGATCATCCTCGATTCCATGTACCAGTTTCTGGGGCTGCTGGATGTCGATGGTGCCGTATTGGAAATCAACCAGGCAGCACTTGATGGTGCCGGTTTGACACGGGAAGACGTGATTGGCAAACCGTTCTGGCAGGCGCGCTGGTGGTCAGTCTCGGAAGAAGTCCGCCAGCGCGTCCGCGAAATGATCGCTGAGGCGCGCAGCGGGCGTTTCGTGCGGTGCGATTTCGAAGTGTTCGGCGATTCGCACGGCAGCCGCACCATTGCCATCGATTTTTCCCTCACGCCAATTCTGGATGATACCGGGCAGGTGGCGTTCCTGTTGCCGGAAGGGCGCAACATCACCGACAAAATCACCCGCAACGCCGAGCTGTCGCGCAAGAACAACGAATTGCAGGCCGCGCTGGAACGATTGAAGGAACTGGACAGTTACAAAACCCGCTTTTTCGCCAATGTCAGCCATGAGCTGCGCACGCCGCTGGCGCTGATCCTCGGGCCGGTGGGCCAACTGCTCAGGGACAGCGCCGGTCTGGGCGAACGCGAACGCTTCCGCCTCGCCACCATCCAGCGCAATGCCCGTTCCCTGCTCCAGCAAGTCAATGACCTGCTTGATCTGGCACGCATCGACGCCGACCGTATGCCGATGTCCTGGGTGCATGCTGATGTGGCGGCGCTGGTGCGGGAAGTGATGGCCGGTTTCGAGGCGGCAGCGGAAGACCGGCGGATCACCCTGCTGCTGCGCGGCGAGCGCGAACTCTACGCCGATCTGGACCGGGGCAAATTCGTGCGGGTGATGGGCAACCTGATTTCCAACGCTTTCAAGTTCACCCCGCTGGGCGGGCGCATCGCCTGCATGGTGGAACGCCTGTCACCGGAGCGGCTATTGCTCAGTGTGCAGGACAACGGCCCGGGTGTGCCCGATGCGCTCAAGCAGCAGATTTTCGACCGCTTTGCCCAGGGCGATGACGGGCTGGGCGTCACTGGCAGTGGGCTGGGGCTGAATATTGTGCGCGAATTCGTCGAGCTGCACCGGGGAACGGTGGTGGTGGTGGATGCGCCCGGCGGCGGTGCCTGTTTCCAGGTGGAATTGCCGGTGCTGGCGCCGCAGGGGGCCATTGTGCGCAAGGCCAACGCGCGGGATCTGCTGGAGTTGGATACGGCAGGGCTGGCGCTGCCGCCGGAACGGGTGCTGTTGCCCACCACCAGCGCCACGGCGGACAAGCCCCGGGTGTTGGTGGTGGAAGACAACGCCGACTTGCGCCTGTTCCTGCATGATGTGCTGGCCGATGAATATCACGTCACCCTGTGCGGGGACGGGGAAACCGCCTTCCAGGCCACGCTGGCCGAGCCGCCAGACCTGATCATCACAGACCTGATGATGCCGCACTGGGATGGCGAACGCTTTATCCGCACATTGCGCGCCGTGCCGGATTTGCCGCAGGTTCCGGCGCTGGTGCTGTCGGCGCGCGCCGATGATGCGCTGCGCGAAAAGCTGCTGGAAGAGCTGGTGCAGGATTACCTGATCAAGCCATTTTCCGCGCAGGAATTGCGGGCGCGGGCGCGCAACCTGGTCACGTTGAAACGCAGCGTCGACATTTTGCAAAAGGCGCTGAATTCGCAGGCGTCCGATATTCTGGAACTCACCGCCAGCCTGATCGGCAGCCGCCAGGACGTGCAACGCAGCCTGACCGCGCTGCAAGCGTCAGACCGCCGCTGGCTGGGGCTGTATGAAAACACCGCCGTCGGCATTGCGCTGGCTGATCGGGACGGGCGCATCCTGCAAGCCAACCCGGCCTTGCAGCGGATGCTGGGCTATGGCCGCAACGAGATTGCCGGGGTTTCGCTGGTCGACATTACCGAAGCCTCCCAGCGCGCCATAGCCCAGCGCAATGTGCACGGCCTGTTCGATGGCGACTTGCCCGGCTACAAGGTGCAAAAGCGTTATGTGAAAAAGGATGGCGGCTATCTGTGGGCCAATGTCTGCGCCTCGCGGATTCCGGCCATTGCCGAAGACGGCCCGATGCTGGCGATCATCCTGGAAGACATCACCCTGCGGATGGAGGCGGAACGTTCGCTGGCCGCCACCCGCAACGAACTGGCGCGGGTGGCGCGCTTCACCGCCATGGGCGAACTGGTCGCCTCGATTGCGCATGAAATCAACCAGCCACTGTCGGCGGTGATCACCAACAGCGATGCGGCCTTGCGCTGGCTGGCGCACGCCTCGCCGAACCTGGAGGAGGCCACCACTGCACTACGGCGTGTCAATCGGGATGCGAATCTGGCCGGGGCGGTGATTGCGCGCATCCGTGGCTTCCTGCGCGCCGGGGAAATCCGCCGGGAACAGGTGGATGTCAGGCGCATGCTGGCGGAACTGCTGCAAATGCTCCAGATCATGCTCACCGAGGCCGAGGTGCGGGTACAGACCGAATTGCCGCCTGGCGCGGTATCCGTCATGGCGGATCAGGTGCAACTCCAGCAGGTGATCCTGAACTTGCTGGTCAACGCCGTCGACGCCATGCGCGACCTGCATGGGCGCGAACGCCTGCTCACCCTCACGGTCAGTGCGGAAAGCGGCGGCGGGTGGGTGTTTGCGGTGCAGGACAATGGCCCCGGCATCGCCCCAGGCACGGAAGGGCACCTGTTTGAAGCATTCTTTTCCACCAAGCCGGATGGCCTCGGCATGGGGCTGGCGATCAGCCGCAGCATCGTGGAAAACCACGGCGGGCGCTTATGGATTGACCGCAACAGGCGTCCGGGCGCGTGCTTCCTGTTTACCCTGCCGGATACGGCTTGAGGAGATTGCCGATGCATAACCCTGAACAGGTACATGGTCGGGTGTATGTGGTGGACGATGACCTGTCGATGCGGGAAGCCCTCAGCAGCCTGATCCGCTCAGTTGGTCTGGCGGTGGAAACCTTTGCCTCAGCCGCCGAGTTTCTGGCCACCCCGCGTCATCCCGGCGTTGCCTGCGTGGTGCTGGATGTGCGCATGCCGGGTTTGAGCGGGTTGGATTTGCAGGCGCAACTGACCCGGCTGGGCGATGGCATCCCGGTCATTTTCATCACTGGGCATGGCGACATCCCCATGGCGGTGTGGGCGATGAAAAAAGGCGCGGCGGAATTCCTTTCCAAGCCCTTCCGCGACGACGACCTGCTGGACGCCATCCATAGCGCGCTGGCGCAGGCCCGCGCCGCCTGTCAGGAAGCCAGCGAAATTGGCGACATCCGCCGCCGCTATGCCCTGCTCACCGGGCGGGAAAAGGAAGTGATTGCGTACATGGTGAAAGGCGCGCTCAACAAGCAGGCGGCGGCTGACCTGGGCGTTTCCGAAATGACGGTCAAGGTGCATCGCCGCAACATCATGCACAAGATGCATGCGGCGACCCTGCCGGATCTGGTGCGGATGATGGGGCGCCTTTAAGGAAGCCGGAAATGTTCCTGGCCCACCTATCCGGCACAGACCCTCGAAACTCGAGCCTGCGCCAAGTGATCCCGCCCAGGGGGCTGGCTACAAAGCCGCCCGCAAGACTTCAACAATGTCGGCTTCCGACAACGGCGGGATGGCGGGCAACTGGCCGTTTTCGTCGTGCATGATGCGCAAGGTTTCACGCGCGTAGGTTTCAACCAGACTGCCATCAATGCCCAGATCAGAGAAGCGCGTCGGGCAACCAATGGCTTTGAGGAACGCTTCAAAACGGTCAATGCCAGCGAGCGCGCATTCCAGATCGTCCGAACCTTTGCCGGGCAAACCAAAGAGGCGTTCGGCGAACTGCACGAATTTGGCCGGGTTGCGCCGCGCCGCAAAGCGCATCCACGCCGGGTTGAGGATCGCCAGGCCCGCTGCATGCGCGATGTCGTGATAGGCGGAAACGGTGTGTTCGATCATGTGCACGGGGAAGCCAACGCTGCCGCTGCCGGACTGGATCCAGCCATTCAGGGCCACGGTCGCTGCCCATTGGATTTGGCTGCGCGCATCCAGGTCATTCCCGTTGGCAATCGCTTTCGGCGCGTATTCCATTGCGGTCAGGATCACGCCTTCGGCAAAACGATCCTGGATCGGCGTATTGCCCGCCCCATTGAAATAGCCCTCGGTGATATGGGTGATCAGGTCGCAGACACCGTAAGCAGTCTGGTCTTTGGGGACGCTGGTTGTCAGCTCTGGGTCAAGCAGCGCCACCTTGGGATACATGCAGGCGGCTTGCACAAACGACTTTTCCGTGGTGCCTTCGTTGGTGATGACGGCACCGCAATTCATCTCGGAACCAGTGGCCGCCAATGTCGGCACAGTGACCAGCGGCAACGCCCGGGTTGGGACATACGGTTCCGGCTGGCCATGGTAGATCATGTCCCACGGGTCGCCCTCATAAAAAACGGCCGCCGCCATCACTTTGGCCGCATCCATGACGCTGCCGCCGCCGAGCGCAATGACCAGGTCACAATCCTGTTCACGCGCCAGCGCCGCGCCGCGTTTCACGGTGGCCAGCCGTGGGTTTGGCTCCACGCCATCACACACGGACACCGCCACCCCGGCATCGGCAAGGCTGCTGAGTGCACGGTCAAACGTCCCATTGCGTTTGACGCTGCCGCCGCCCGTCACCAGCAGCGCGCGTTTGCCGTGGGCCGCCGCCATTTCCCCCAGACGTGCGAGGGAACCGGCACCGAAAATCAGGTGGGTCGGGTTTTGATATTCAAATTGCATGGTTTAACTCCTTCAGGAAGGCAATCTTTGGTGGCGTCCAATGTACTGCCGGGAGCTTGGGGGCAGGTAGAATGATCCTGCGGGATTCTTGCCTGATCCTCCAACCCATGCGTTCGCTAGGCTGGGGGCAAAGTGGGAGGTTGGCGGATGACGACAGGAGGGATGGGGCTGAAGTTTCCGCCGGGAGCCATCGCCCCCAGCGGAAAGCAGGAGGCGGATCAGTCCCCGCGAACCTGCCGACCGGTTGCCGCGCTGATGGTGCGGGTTTCAACCAGTGAGTTGTCGACGGTCAGGATGTCCACCAGGAAAGTCCCTTCCTGCTCGCCAGGGCGGATATTCCCAACCATCAGACGTGGGTTGCCTTCGTAAATCAGCTTGGCGTCCATCAGGGACTTGACCTTGCTGATGTCCAGTTTCAGGTCGGCGTCACGGCCTTTGCCACCAAACGGACGGCCAAAGCCACCGTCACGGCCTACCGGGCGACCCGTTGCGCCACTGACCTTGAGGGTTTTTACAACCGCATTGTCAGCGCCTAAGATATTGACATTGAAGGTGTTGTTGTCACCGCTGGTGATTTCGCCAACTTGCAGGTCAGATTGCCCATGGCGGATCAGGAAAGCGTCCATCAGGGTCTTGACCTTGCTGACATCCAGTTTCAGATCTTTTTGCTGCCAATCGCCCCTGGACGGATGATGCATCATGCCACCATCGGGGGACATCTTACCCATGAAACCGGGTTGCATCATGCCGCATTGGTGGGGCATGCCGCCCATGAAGCCGGGCTGCATCATCATCATGCCGCCATGACGGGGCATGCCGCCCATGAAACCGGGAGCCATCATCCCGCCGTTATAAGGCATCCCCCCCATAAAACCGGGAGCCATCATCCCGCTGTTGGCCGGTATGATCCCCAAGAAAATCGGAGACATCATCCCGCCGTTATAAGGCATGCCGCCCATGAAACCGGGAGCCATCATCCCGCATTGGTGGGGCATTCCACCCATGAAACCAGGCTGCATCTTGCCGCCTTTGTGGGGCATGCCACCCATGCCATGGCAGCCGCCCCGCTGGCCAGCGCCCATGCGTTTGCCTGCGCCATCTGGTTTCCCAAAACCCTTGCCATGCCCGGCAACGGGCGCTTGTCCCGCCGCTTCTTCACCCTGTACGGCAGCGGGAACAGCTGATGAAACCGGAGCCGCAGCAGGCTGCGCCCCTGCATTCTGTCCAGCAGTATCAGCTGGTTCCGCCCAGACGCCAGCAGCGCCTACGGCCAGGGTTGCAGCGATCATGGAGGCAAACATATGTTTATTCATTTTCATAATTAGAGTCCTCATCCGTTTGTTCTGAATGGGGCCATTAAAACCCACAATTGTGCAAAAAATATGGCAGAAACAAGCAAATTGTTCCGGCGGCAGGTTTTACGGCAAAACGGCCTTGGCGTTCATCTGCTCCAGCAACACCTGGTGTGTGATCTCCGCCGTCCTGCGGATGTGCTGCTCGGTTTCCTGGCAAGCCGTTTCCACATCCCGCGCCAACGCCGCATCGTAAATCCGCTGGTGCTCGGCATGCACATCCCGCTTGCCCAGATTGGCAACCAACGAAATATTGCGGTAGCGCTTATGCTGGTCGTAGAGGGTATTATAAAAATGCAGCAACCACTTGGAAGTGCAGGCCGAAATCAGCGCCCAGTGGAAATCATGGTTGCGCTGCTCCCAGATGCCAAGGTTTTCAAACAAATCCTGCTCTTCCACCTTGCCAAGCTGGTAGTAGGTGGACACCACCCGCGACTCCCAGTCATCACCGCCATGCAGGATGCTGTTGCGCAAGGCTTTGAGTTCCAGCGTGATGCGCAGTTCGGTCACGTCCTCAAGGTCTTCCGGGGAAATCGGCGACACCCGGAAACCGCGCTGCCCTTCCGTCAACACAAAGCCATCCGAACTCAGGCGGCTCAACGCCTCGCGGATCGGCGTCGCGCCCACATCGTAGGTATTGCGCAGCAGCTCGATCTTGAGCTTGCTGTCAGGTGCCAACCGCCCCTGGATGATGTCTTCTCGTACCTGGCCATAGACATAATCTGTCATGGTTTTGGGGGCTTCGGTTTGTTGGAGGCGATTGCTCATAGCTTGGTTTTATCGTGTCTGGTGGTTACTGAGGCCATTATATCAAGAACTTTGGGTTCTGCCGCCGCTGCATAGGGGCTGCGGCCATTCTACATGGAATACCCACAATATCGATAACCCTATAAATCATCGATGGTTCATCAGTAACCATACACTGCTGACCCTTTGGGCATGGGACGCAAGCAGCAGGCTGACCGGCATCGCAAAAAACTGCCGTTCAGCCACCCAAAACGGCAGCACCCGCTCCCCACTGTAAAACACCAGCCCGGATTCCAGCCGGTCGCCCACAAACTCCGCCAATTGTGCCAAGCCTTTGAAATCAGCTTCGCCAACCGACGCCGACGCCTTGACCTCAATCCCGATAAGCTTGCCGCCGCTGCGTTCCAGCACAATATCCACCTCATTCTTGCTGGTGTCACGGAAATGGTGAAGCCCGACTTCCTCATCCGCCCAGCCCATGTGCTTGAAGCATTCCATCACGATAAAGCTTTCCAGCAGGTTGCCGAACTGGGCGGAGGCCGACAGTTGCCGTGCGGTAGTGATGCCGAGCAAATGGCAAGCCAGCCCAGTGTCAACCATGTGCAGTTTGGGCATGCCCACGGTTTGGCGTTTGCCGCTGTTTTTCACAAAGGGGGAGACACGCTTGACGATAAACATCCATTCCAGCACCTCAACGTAGGATTTGACGACCCGGTCGTTTTGTGCCAGATCGTTGGCGATGCTGGCGTATTTCAGCAGATTGCCGCTCAAGCCCGCGAGGTAGGGAATCAGGGCTTGCAACTTAGCGTGATATTCCCCACGAGCTGCGTAGAGCGCCTCAAAATCCTTGAACAGACGCCCCTGTATGTAGGACTTGAACCAGATAGATTTGCCGCGCGTGCTTTTGCTTTGCACCTCCGGGTAGCCGCC
>NZ_JAYMYJ010000053.1:0-16491 GCF_035668035.1 Candidatus Thiothrix phosphatis
GCTAAAGCTGACCGGCTGAAGCCGGTGGTTTTAACCTTGGGTATGGAAATAAATAGATAGCCCCTAAAATGATTGCTCCAATCAAGAGCATTGCTATTTGTTTGCTCATAAGTTTGCTGTTTCCCTCAGTGCGTCAGCTCGGTGTTGCTGACGCCCAGCATGTGCAAAATCTGCATCTGCGCGGCTTCCAGAATCTTCCGCTGCTCCTCTTCGCGGGGAATGGATTTCGCCACCACCACAGCGCCAACCAGCAGGGACAAAATCACGCGGGCCTTGTCGGCGATGATGTTACGGTTGTTCTCGTAAGGCAGCAGTTTCAGCTTGCTTAACGCCAGCAAGCGGATTTCGAGCATCCTTTTCAGGTTGTTGTAGGACTCTTCAAACAAGGGTTTGACGCAGGTGTTTTGGTTCCCCGCCTCATTGAACAGCACCATTTCAGGCCCGGGCTTATTGCTGTTCTCCAGTTCGCGCAGGTTCCAGTAATGGGTCACCAGCGCCGTCAGATGCTTCAGGGACAATGGCCCTTTCACCAGGCGTGAAGTCCGGCTGCCCTTGAGCGTCTCGACAAACGACGCCTTGAACAAGGCTTCCTTGGATTCGAAATGGCTGTAAAATGCGCCATGCGTCATTTTGGCCGCCTGCATGATCTCCGTGATGGAAACATTGTCGAAACCGAACCGGGAAAACAGCTCCGTCGCAGCCGTCAGGATACGCTCCCTGGATTTTGCTTTGTGTTCCCTGGAATAGGGCATACGCTGTCGCCTCCCTCATCTGCATCCACATAATATTATCTTGATCATATTATGCCAGTTGCTATGGTGACCGGTCTTGACACAAGTAGTATGGAGCTAGCATGAACTCACCAATCGTCGTTACCGGAATGGGAATCATCAGTCCGTTGGGGTGCGGCGTCAAGGCCGTGTGGCAACGTTTGACCGCAGGCCAGTCGGGGCTGGGTTTCATTGACCGGTTTTCAGACGAAGAGTTTCCCATCAAGGTTGCCGGTCAAGTGCCAGGGATCGATGTTGACCCAGAGGCAGGCTTTGACCCGGAGCAGGTGGCCGATGTCAAGGAGCGCAAAAAGCTCGACCTGTTCACCCTCTATGCGCTGGCCGCCGCGCAGGAAGCCTTGCAGCAGGCAGGCTGGTCACCAGAAACGGATGCGGACAAACAGGCCACTGCCACCATTATCGCCACTGGCATCGGCGGCCTGCCGACCATCACCCAGGCACAAAACACCCTGATGGCGCGCGGCCACCGCCGTCTGTCACCGTTTACCGCGCCTGCTTTCCTGGCGAATATGGCGGCAGGCAATGTGTCGATCAGGTTCGGCCTGCAAGGGCCATTGGGTTGCCCGGTGACGGCTTGCGCCGCCAGTTTGCAAGCCATCGGCGACGGCATGCGCCTGATCCGCAGCGGCGAGGCGGAAGTGGCGCTGGTCGGCGGCACGGAGGCTTGCATTGACCCGCTGTCGCTGGGCAGTTTCCATGCCATGAAAGCGCTGTCCAAAGAAGCTGAAAACCCTGCGCAAGCGTCGCGCCCGTTCGACCAGGCGCGCAGCGGCTTTGTCATGGGCGAAGGCGCGGGCCTGCTGGTGATCGAAACGCTGGAACATGCGCAAGCGCGTGGTGCAACCCCTTTGGTGGTGCTCAACGGCTACGGCACCAGCGCAGATGCTTACCACATCACCGCTGGCCGGGAAGATGGCTTGGGAGCCGCCGCCGCCGTCCAACGGGCCTTGAAAATGGCGCAACTCAAGCCGACCGACATCCGTTACGTCAATGCGCACGCGACCTCCACGCCGGTCGGGGATCTGGCGGAAATCGCCTCCCTGCGCCAGGTGTTTGGCAACAGCCTGCCGGAAACGCCAATATCTTCCACCAAATCCGCCACTGGCCACCTGCTGGGAGCGGCGGGCGGGGTCGAAGCCATTTTCACCTGCCTTGCGGTGATGAACGACATGCTACCGCCCACCCTCAACCTGGACAATGTGGACGAAGCCATGGCCGATCTGGACTTGGTCCCCAACACAGCACGCAGCCAAATTGTCACCCATGCCCTAAGCAACGGCTTCGGGTTCGGCGGCGTGAACGCTGCATTGATTGTGGGCAAGGCGTAAGGCGAACCTGCACACCGAAAACAGGGTCGGGATAACGGCTTGTTTGCGGGCGGCCAACAAGCTGTTATAAGCCTAGGCATGAAGCATTGGCGTCACCTCCTGTTCCCTTCCAAACCACGGTCTTACCCCGGCGACCGTTGGGTGAACATTACCCTGCGCAGCTTCCATCTGCTCGGCATCGCCGGGATTGGCGGCGGTTTCCTGTTTGCCCTGCCCAAAGCGCAATACCTGCCGTTCTGGCATCTCGCCATCGGCAGCGGCGTGGCAATGGCCTTGCTGTACATTTGGGAAAACGGGCGCTGGCTGCTACAGGTGAAAGGCATCGCCGTCATGTGTAAATTGCTGTTGCTGCTGCTTGCCGGTCTGGCACCACAGTGGCGCGCGGAGCTGTTTGCGGCGGTCATCCTGATTTCCGGGGTGGTGGCGCATGCGCCGGGGAAAGTGCGCGGTTACAGCCCCCTGCTGAAGCAACCTCCCCCGTAAAGCATCCAGCCTTTCCACCACGCACCACCAACCACGCGCTACTGGCTAACGCCCTTCGCGGCTGGAACTGCTGGCGCTGCCTGTTCCACTGCATCGATACGGGCATGCCATGGCTGCGCGCTTAACGCGGCGTGATACCCGACCTGATATAAATCCCGCATGTAAACCGGGTCGAACGGCTTGGTCAGCGGCGTCTTGAAATCCTGCGGCACATACGTCAGGCGCAGGTCAAAACCATCCCGTTCCGCCAGTTTTTCCAGCTCAACCAGATTGCTGCGCCCTTGGTACTTGATCAGGGATTGGATAGCGCGCTTGGTGATGCTGGCGACCCCAAGACCGACGGCATCGTATTCCGGGTCGACCTTGGTGTTGCGGATCAGCCAAAAAGTCTTGTGCGGATTCAGGCCCAGGCGTTGCTCCACCACGCGCATATCCAGCGACGGCGGGTAAACAAAAATCTGGTTGGTGACGCCGCCGTCGACGTGGACTTCCTGATGGCGCTGGCCATGAATCAGCACGTCGAAACGGACGGGCGGGAACGCGCCAGGCACCGAGGCCGAGGCCAGCATGATGTTGGCAATCAGCTTCGCGGCGTCAGGCCGCCCGCTGTCAGCGATGCGCCCAATATTCCAGATGACCGGGCGTTCGGCGTCCAGGTCGGTGGTGCCGATCAGCAGCACCCTCCCCTGGCGGCTTTCGGCGGCGATTTCCGCCACCAGCCGGTCATTGACCTCTTCGTGCAGCAAGCGTTTCAACGGAGCCGTGTCGCCAATGGCGGAACCGCCGAACAAGATTTTCAACGGCGTCAGGAGAAAGATGTCCCGCCGGGAGGTCGCCGTGTAGAAACGCTGGATGGCGTCGTCATATTTCGGCCCCAGAAATGCGAACGGCGCAATCAGCGCGCCGGTGGAAACGCCAGTCACCAGCGTGAAGCGCGGGCGGTCACCGCGTTTGCTCCAGCCCTTGAGGAAGCCTGCGCCATACGCGCCATCCTCCCCGCCGCCGGAAAGGGCGAGGACATCAAAACGCCGCGCCAATTCCGGGTTGGTTTGCAGGGCGGCATGCTGGCGGGCAAGCAAGCGGTTCATATCGGGCGGCGGCATATCCCCCCAGAAACGGATATGCCGATAGCCTGCGATCTCGGCCTGTTCGTAGTGCTGCGCCGACGGTGCGGAATAGTCGCGCGGAATGCTGACGCAGGCACTCAGGGAAAAAGCCAACAGCAATAACGCCAGCCCACGTCCGCCCGCTCTTTTTATCGGAAAAATCATCTTCGTCACCTGAACTTGACTCGGTTTGAGGGGTTGTAGTATCGCTTGATTCCTGCCAGCCCACAATTGCTCCCGCCGACGCCGGATTCAGCCATAATGTCAACCCCTCCACCCAATGCAGGGTTGTCAACAGAAAAAACTGGCGGCAGTGGCGGTTTTTTTCACTACAACCACTGCCATGCGTCGGCTGAAACCTGCTAGGATTACCGCTGTCTAATTCCCAGCAAGAATCAATAACACCAGGGGACTTGCCATGAGCTATCCGCACCATTTCGTCAGTCTGGACGTCAAGACGCACGCCGACTATTTCGCCCAGGCCATCTACCGGGGACTGACCGCAAAAGAGAAATCCCTACCGCTTAAATACCTGTATGAAGCCAGCGGCGACGCCCGCCTGTTTGAGCGCCTGACCCACAGTGACCGCTGTTACATGACCCAGGCCGAAGACACGTTGCTGACCCGGTTTGCGCCGCGCATTGTCCAGCGCTTGCAGGACAACACCGCGCTGGTCAAACTCGGCAACCGCAACGGCAAGCCCTTGCGCCGCGCCGCAGAAGCGCTCGCACGTCAAGGCGCGGCACAATTTGCGCCCATCGACATCACCGGCGATTTCCTTTCCCACAGCATCCAGCGCCTGCAACAGGATTACCCCGACCTCAACCTGTTGGGGGTCATCGCCGATTACCCTGCGGGCATGAAGCTGCTCAACCATACCCGGCTGCAACCGCGCCTGCTGCTGTGGCTGGGTTCGGACATCAGCCATGTGGAATACGCCGAGGCCGCCCGCCTGCTGCGCGAAAACATGGTGGCGGAATTGAAGCCGGGCGATCATCTGTTGCTCGGCATCGACCTGAAAAAACCGCCGGAAATGCTGCACGCCGCCTATGGCTGCACCGACCAGGACAGCGCCGTGCGCAAGGTGTCGCTGGCGTTCGCCCGCCATGCCCTGCACCGCATCAACCGGGAATTGCAGGCCGATTTCGCGCCGGAAAATTTCGGCTACCATTGCCATTACAACCCGGAGCGCGGCTGCATGCAGATCTACCTGCGCAGCACCTGCCCGCAACAGGCGCACATCACGGATCTGGGGTTATACGTCGGTTTCGCCCAGGATGAACACATCCTCATCCACGAAAGCTACAAATACAGCCAAGAGGACATCCGCACACTGGTGGATGCCATCGGCCTGAAGCTGGAGCAGCAATGGGTGGATGAGGAACGGCTCTACAGCCTCAACCTGCTGGCGGCCGGGGACAGCACGCCTACCCCTGCTGTTCAATCATCCACCTGAAGCGCTGCAACTGTTTCTCGCGTATCTGCGCCATGTCCAGGTGGTAGATGTCATAAGGGAACAGGAACGCCATCACCCCGGAATCAAACAGGCGGCGGACTTCATACTCATCGTGCGAAGTGCCGCGCTGGTAACGGTAATTGAGGTAGGTCTGGTTGGTGTGGATGATGAATTCCACCCGCATCCCGCCCATGCGCGCAAAGAATTTCAGCATCTGGGTATTGCCGCTGCTGCCAACGGAAGTGGCGTTGTAACGGTTGCCACCCAGCGTATCGGAAATGTCCTCCAGGATCATAAAGGAACCAGCCCGCACGGCGGCGCGGGTCAGGTGCCGCACGAAGCGTTTCACATGGCTGGGGTTGTCCAGCACCGCCATCAGCCCGAGTTCATCATCCACCGCCACCGCCGGATTTTTCTCATTCTTACGCAACAGTTTCAGCACCTTGGCCGCTGAATCCTTCTTGCGCACGGTCACATACACCGGAATGTCCTGACCATTCTCATGGAACAGGCGGCGCTTCACCAGCGTCAGCTTTTCATTTTCGGCAAACTCGTGCAGGTAGTTCGCAGATTCGAAATCGATCACCTCAACCCGGGTGCAGCTGAAATCTGCGCCATTGTGCTGGCTGGCGAGGTAGGCGACTTCCAGCTCGCCGATCTTGAGCTGCGGGCTCCAGACATATTGGTTGAGGAAATTGAGGAAGGCGGAAAACTTGTTTTCAATGTCGGTTTCCCGTTCCCGCTGGTCGATGGCGCCCGCCAGCCCCATCAGCACCAGCTTGCGCTTGGCCTCAAAGCGGAGCTTCTGGTGGTAACGCCCGTCGAAAATGGTCAGCAGCAGTTCGACCGGGTTTTGGCAGGTCTCAATCTCGTTGCTGATCTCGATATGCGAGCTGTAGGCCGCCAGCACCTTGCTTTTGAGGCTCCAGATCACGGCGTCGGCGGTGTTCATGTACTCATGGATCTTGCTGCGGACTTCCGACAAGCCGCCGCTGATGCCGAACAAATTGCCCAACAGCCGGTAGGCGCGCTCGGTGCGCTGTTCACGCAACCCTGGGTAGCGGAGCAAGGCCGGTATTTCGTCGAAGCGCTCAATCTGCAACAGGTCGAACAGCTGGTCGCGCACCACCCGGTATTTGGTCGCCATTTGCCGGTCTTGCCGGAACATGCTGGCCCACTGCCGGTTTTGCCGGGAAAACGGGTGGTCAAACGAAGTCTGCTCACGGACAGCGAACGGCCCGTCCTGCTTCATGGCGATAAAGATGGATTTTTCGTCTACGAGGCTCATGGACTCACCCGCCTGGGAAGGACTACATGGTTGAAGTGTAACCGTCCAGCAACTTCCGTGCCATCCCGCACCCCCACTTTCCGGCGAGCACGCCCCTGCAACCCTGTGAGAATGCCCCGAATAGGGTTAGAATGCCGCCCAACCCAAGCCACCTGACCAAGCAAGGAAACCGGCATGCTTAGACTGTTCAGCCTGAATAACGGCCTGATCCGCGAACTCCCCAGCGATGACGGGAAGCTGGACGGGGCGCTTTCCGCCAGCGCCTGGATTGACATGTGTGACCCGGAGGACGCCGAGCATTCCTTGCTGGAATCCCTGTTGCGCACTGATTTGCCCGAATCCGAAGATGTGGAGGAAATCGAATTCTCCGCCCGTTTCTTTGTGGACCACTCCGGCCTGCATGTGCACTCGCTGTTCATGTTTCAGGACGAAGGCCGCCACAATACGGCGTCGGTGGCGTTCATCCTGCAGGACACACGCCTGATCACCATCCGCGATGAAAAGCTGCCGGATTTCCGCCTGTTCCGCCTGCGCGCCAAACGCGGCCAGATCACCTGCCACGACGCCGCCGAGCTGCTGGTCACCATCTTGGAGCACAAGGTGGAAAACCACGCCGACTACCTGGAAGACATCCACCATGAGCTGGAGGAAGTCAGCCATACGGTGCTGGAGGAGGAAGGCAGCGACCTGGAGGAGGCCATCAGCGAACTGGCGCGGCTGGAGGACAGCAACGGCAAAATCCGCCTGTGCCTGATGGATACCCAGCGCGGCATTTCCTTCCTGCTGCGGCATCTGCGGGACAAGCCCGAGCAACTGGAAACCTTGCGGGAAATCATGCGCGACATTGAGGGGCTGATGTCCCACACCACCTTCCTGTTCGACAAGATCAACTTCCTGATGGCCTCCACCCAGGGCTTCATCAATATCCAGCAAAACCAGATCATCAAGATTTTCTCCATCGCCGCCGTGGTGTTCCTCCCGCCGACCCTGGTCGCCAGCATCTACGGGATGAACTTCGTACATATGCCGGAACTGCAATGGTTGCTGGGCTACCCGTGGGCGATCGGCCTGATGATCATTTCGGGCATTGCCCCCTACCTGTTCTTCAAGCACAAGGGCTGGCTGTAAGCAGGCATCCCTGTTTCGTCACCACCTCCTCAGGCCTGCGACGGCTGGAGCGAAGATGACAGCATGAGCGACATTGTCATGAATGCGACAAGCCAGTCATTTACCAAGACATTGAAAAATAAGATATAACTACAATGGCGCGACTTTTGCTTGCCATCAAGCATTGGCGTGGACTGTGTTTTTTGCCATGCGTTATGTAGTAGAATGTTATAACGGTGGAGACCCAAGATGTATTTTACTGACGCTGAACTGGACCAACTCATCCATGAAGACGTTCCGTCCGTGGATTTGACGACGCACATCACCGGCATCGGGGCGGAAAAAGGCGTCATCCGTTACAGCGTGCGCGAACCCACCGTCATTTGTTGCACGGAAGAAGCGCAGCGGATACTCCAGAAACTGGGGCTGTTCGTCCTGGACGTGACCCCCTCCGGCAGCTCCGTTGCGGCAGGCGGCGTTGTGCTCGCAGCCCAAGGCAAAGCGCAAGCCATCCACGCCGCCTGGCGGGTCACCCTCAACCTGCTGGAATACGCTTCCGGCATCGCCACCCGCACCCGGCGGATGGTGGGGCAGGTGCAGCAAGCGGCACCCCATGTCACGGTGGCGGCCACCCGCAAAAGCGTGCCGTGGGCGAGGAAAATGATGACCAAGGCCATCCTTTGCGGGGGAGCCTTGCCGCACCGCCTGGGCTTGTCCGAAACCGTGCTGGTTTTCGAAGAACACACCCGTTTCCTGCCGGATTTTGATGATTTCACCGCCAGCATCGGCCATTTGAAAGCAAAGCTGGGCGACAAGATGGTGGTGGCGGAAGCCAGCGATTACGGGATGGCGCTCAAACTGGCGCAAGCAGGCGTCGACATGGTGCAACTGGACAAGCTGGGCATTGAGGAAACCCGGCAAGTGACAGCAGCCCTCAAAGCCGCCTGCCCCGGCCTCAAAGTGGCGGCCGCTGGCGGCGTCAACCCGGAAAATGCCGTAGCCTATGCCGGAACCGGCGTCGACATGCTGGTGACCTCATCCCTGTATTTCGGCAAGCCTGCCGACATCAAGGCCGACATCCAGAAGATCAAGCAGGAGACACTGCCATGAAAATGTCCATGCAAATGCAACAGCTGATGACCACGCCACTGCGCCACGGGCGGCGCTGGGACTATCTGGAATTATTGGAGCGGATAGACTCGACCGGCTCCATTTCCGCCGCCGCCAAATCGATGGGCATGAGCTACAAGGCCGCGTGGGAAGCCGTCCTGACCATCAACAACCTGTCAGATGAGCTGGTCGTGGAGCGCCAGACCGGCGGGCAGCATGGCGGCGGCGCCAACCTCACCGCTTACGGGCGGCGCATGGTGATGGTTTACCGCCACATGGAAAAGGAACATGCCCGCATCCTCTCGCAACTGAGCAAGGTGGCGGACAACTTTGAACAATACTTCCAACTGATAAGGAGATTCGACATGCAGACCAGCAGCCGTAACCAGTTCCTTGGCACTGTCGCCAAAGTGACCAATGGCCCCATCAATTCCGAAGTGATCCTTGACATTGGCGGTGGCGATGAACTCGTCGCCGTCATCACCCATAACAGCGTCGACCATCTTGGGCTTGCCCCTGGCGTGCAAGCCTATGCGCTGGTGAAGGCCCCGTGGGTCATCCTCGCCAAGGACGACGGCAAGATCAAGACCAGCGCCCGCAACACCCTGCGCGGCACTATCGTCAGCTTGCAGGAAGGCCCGATCAATTGTGAAGTCATCATCGAACTGCCGGGCGGCAAGACCGTGACCGCCGTGATCACCCACGAAAGCGCGCAGGACATGGAACTGGCCGTCGGCGTCAAGGTGTGCGCCCTGATCAAGGCGTCGCACATCATCCTCGCGGTTTCCTCCTGAAACACACGTTCACTCAACTCGCCAACAAGGAATCAAGCATGAAAGCACTCTCACGCATTAGCCTGGCCGTCGCACTGGCCGTCAGCGCCGCCAGTGCCTGGGCGGAAGACGTACAGGTCGCGGTCGCCGCCAACTTCACCAAGCCCATGGAAAAAATTGCCGCCGACTTTGAAAAGGCCACTGGCAACAAAGTGATCGCAGCGTTCGGTGCCAGCGGCAAGCTGGTTGAACAGATGAAAAACGGCGCACCGTTCGAAATCTTCCTGTCCGCCGACCAGAAAAACCCCATGAAGCTGGAAAAGGAAAACCTGGGCGTGCCGGACAGCCGCTTCACCTACGCCATCGGCAAGCTGGTGCTGTGGTCGGCCAAACCGCAGTTTGTGGATGATAAAGGCGCCATCCTGAGCACCAGCAGCGATTTCCAGCATATCTCCATCGCTGACCCCAAAACCGCCCCCTATGGCAAGGCTGCGCTGGCTGTCATGGAAAAACTGGGCGTGCTGGACACCCTGAAGCCCAAAATCGTGCAAGGCGACAGCATCGCCCAGGCCAAGGAATTCGTCAGCAGCGGCAATGCGGAACTGGGCTTTGTGGCGTTGTCCCAGGTGATCAAAGACACTAGCGGCTCCAGTTGGATGGTGCCACAGGACTTGTACAAACCTCTGTATCAGGACGCCATCCTGCTCAAAACGGGTGAAAACAACGCCGCCGCCAAGGCGTTCATGAGCTACCTCGCATCCGCCCCAGCACAGGCTGTCATCAAGGACTACGGCTACGACCTGCCAGGCTGGGCGAAAACGGATGCTAAATGACGAAGACCTTGGCGCGATCCTGCTGACCCTGAAACTGGCAAGCCTGGTGACCGTCATCCTGCTGCTGGTGGGGACACCCATCGCCTGGTGGCTGGCGCACAGCCGCTGGCGCTGGAAAAGCATCGTCAGCGCCCTGGTCTCCCTGCCGCTGGTGCTGCCGCCAGCGGTGCTGGGTTTCTATCTGCTGGTGCTGATGGGGCCGCACGGCCCTGTCGGCCAGTTCACCAAGAGCATAGGGCTGGGAACCCTGCCCTTCACCTTCCAGGGGTTGGTGATCGCCTCCGTGATCTATTCGATGCCATTCGTGGTGCAGCCGTTGCAGAATGCGTTTGAGGCGATCGGCACCCGCCCGCTGGAAGTCGCCGCCACGCTGCGGGCGGGGTTTCTGGACACCTTCCTGACCGTGGTGATCCCGCTGGCGCGCCCAGGTTTCCTGACCGCAGGCATTCTGGGGTTCGCGCACACTATTGGTGAGTTTGGCGTGGTGCTGATGGTGGGCGGCAACATTCCCGACAAGACCCGCGTCATTTCCATGCAGATTTTCAACCATGTCGAAACTGGCGAATACGCCCAGGCGCACTGGCTATCCGCCGGGATGCTGGTGTTTTCATTCGTGGTGCTGCTGGCGCTCAACACCCTGACGCCAAACCCCTGGAGGAAACGCTGACATGGCCAGTATCGAAGCCCGTTTCCAACTGCCCTTCCCCGGTTTTGCGCTGGAGGTGGGCCTGCAATTGCCGGGCGCGGGCGTCACGGCGCTGTTTGGGCATTCCGGCTCCGGTAAGACCACGCTGCTGCGCTGCATTGCTGGGCTGGAGCGCGCACCGCAGGGCTACCTGCAAGTGGGCGGCGTGTTGTGGCAGGACAGTTCGCAAGGCTTTTTCCTGCCGACCCACCGGCGGCCGCTGGGATATGTGTTCCAGGAAGCCAGCCTGTTCCCGCACCTGAGCGTGCGCCGGAACCTGGAGTACGGCCAGAAACGCATCCCCGCCGCCGACCGCCGCATCGCCCTGGAACAGGCGCTGGATCTGCTGGGCATTGGCCATCTGCTGGAGCGGATGCCGGATCGCCTGTCCGGCGGTGAACGGCAGCGGGTCGCCATCGCCCGGGCGCTGGCGCTCAGTCCGCAGGTGCTGCTGATGGATGAACCGCTGGCGGCGCTGGATTTGCAGCGCAAGCAAGAAATCCTGCCCTTCCTGATCCGCCTGCACAACGAACTGGCGATGCCGATCCTGTACGTGACGCATTCGCCGGAAGAAGTGATCCAACTCGCCGACCACTTAGTAGTGCTGGAAGCTGGCAAGGTGGCAGCATCCGGCCCTCTGGCTGAAACCCTGACCCAACTGGATTCCCCGTTGGCGCAGGGGGAACAGGCATCCAGCATGTTGCAGGCGCAAATCTGCGGGCACGAGCCGGAATTCCACCTTACACAGGTGCAGTTTGCAGGCGGCGTGCTCAACCTGCCTTACCAGCGGACAACGCCCATCGGCACCCGCCTGCGGTTACGGGTCTACGCCCGCGATGTCAGCATCACCCTGCAACCGCCAGCCCAGACCAGCATCCTCAATGTCCTGCCCGCCGCCATTACCGGCATGGCGCACGACGATGAAGGCCGTTCGCTGGTGCGCCTGAGCCTCGGCGGCGCACCGCTGCTGGCGCACATCACCCAGAAATCCGCCGTACAGCTGGGGTTGCAACCCGGCATGCAAGTATTCGCGCAGATCAAGGCGACCGCAATCCTTTAACGGCTTCAGCCCGCAGCCGACCTCCGATTGAAACCATTACCTTTGAGTCGACAGGGTTTAATGAAAACCCGACCAATCCTTGCCGCAACGCAACAAATCCCCAACACATCAGGCTCCCTGTGCGTATGATGCTTCCGTCGCCGTCATGGCCGGAGCAGCCGACTCACGGTATTCGAGCGCAATCTCCCCTTCGCCCCGCACCACTTCCCCCGTCACCACGCAGCGCGAGACATTTTCTTCCGAAGGCAGGGTGAACATCAGCTTGCGCAGAATCCCTTCCAATACGCCGCGCAGGCCACGCGCCCCGGTGCCATGCGCAATCGCTTTCTGTGCAATGGCGCGCAGGGCGTCATCGGTGAAATCCAGCTCCACATTGTCCAGCGCAAACAGTTGGCGGTACTGCTTGGTCAGGGCGTTCTGCGGCTCGGTGAGGATGCTCACCAGCGCCTCTTCATCCAGGTCATGCAGGGCGGTGATGACCGGGAAGCGGCCAATGAATTCGGGGATCAGGCCGAAATGGCGCAAGTCTTCCGGCTGCACTTCGTTGAACAGCCGCAGCTTGTCGGCCAGCTTTTCCGCCTCGGTCGGATTGGCATGGGTGGCGTGGAAACCGATGCCTTTGGCACCCGGCTTCATGCGTTTTTCCAGCAGTTTCTCCAGCCCGGCGAAGGCGCCGCCGACGATGAACAGGATATTGCGGGTGTCAACGATGACCGGAGCCTGATCCTTGCGGCCTTTGGCGGGCACCTTGACCGGCGTGCCTTCCACCAACTTGAGCAAGGCCTGTTGCACGCCTTCGCCACCAACATCGCGGGTGCCGTGCGAGTTTTCACCGCTGCGCGCCAGCTTGTCGATTTCGTCGATATACACCACACCCCATTCGGCCAGCTCCTTGTTACCGTCGGCGCTGTCGAGCAGGCGGGCAATGATGCTTTCCACATCCTCACCCACATAACCGGCCTGGGTCAGGGTGGTGGCGTCGGCAATCACGAATGGCACGCCAACAATGCGCGCCAAAGTGCTGGCCAGCAGGGTCTTGCCGGTGCCGGACGGCCCGAGCAGCAGGATATTGGATTTGTCCAGCTCCACCACCGACTTGTCGGGGTGGGTGCAGATGCGCGGCTGGTCGGTTTCCAGGCGCAGGCGTTTGAAATGGTTGTAGACCGCAACCGACAGCGTTTCCTTGGCCAGATCCTGACCGATCACGTAACGGTCGAGGATCGCCTTGATCGCCAGCGGTTTGGGGGAATCTTTGAGCGGTTCGCTCATGCTGCGCTTGCGGCTCCAGGTGCTGATGACCTGATGGGCAAGGCGCACGCAAGCTTCGCAGATATGCCCGTTCATACCGGCAATCAGCGGGATTTGCGGCGTTTGCACTTGTCCGCAAAAGGAGCAGGCTGGGGTTTTGTCGCTCATGTCATACCTCCCGGTTAGCGCCGGTTTCGAGTTGTTTCAACCAAGCTTTCTGGCAATTGCGCTGGGCGCGTTCCTGCAACAAGGTGCGGATTTGCGGTTTGGCCTGGGTAAGGGAAACGGTGTGGGCGGGGAATATCTGCTCACACAGCAGCACATGGAAGCCGATTTCGGATTCGATGGGCTCGCTGACCTGCCCGGCGGCCATCGAGAACAGCACGGCGTCAAGCTGCGGGTAAAGCTGCCCACGCGGCACAGCGCCGAGCTTGCCGCCTTCCATCGCCGTCGGGCATTCGGAATACTGGCGGGCCAGTTTGGCGAATTGTTTGGCGTTGCCGTTGCTGGCTTGTTTGGCCACTTTGCGGATGCGTTGCAGGGCGTTTTCCCCGCTGTTTTCCGGGTATTCGTCGTTGATGGTGACCAGGATATGCCGCACCGTGCGGGTTTCCGGCTGGGCGAAGCGCTCCTTGTTCATCTCGTAATAGAGCTGGATGTCGATGTCGTTGATGGTGATGCTGCGCGAAGCGACTTTTTGCAGCACGCCATCGAACAGCAGCTCGCGTTGCAGGGCCTGGCGCAGGGCATCGGGGGTAAGGCCGTTTTGCGCCAGATCCTGTACGAAGTCTTCGTCATTGGGGTAGCGCTCGGCGATTTCCTGCACCGCCTGCTCGACCCGTTCGGGAAGGATGATGGTCTGGCTGGCTTCCGGGCTTTGCAGGGCAAGTGATTCCAGCAGATAACTGCGCTCGGCGCGTTGTTGCACCCGGCTGAATTCCTTGTCATCCAGTTGCGGCAGGTTTTTTTGGAAGGATTCCAGCGCATTGCGCAACAGGTGGTAGCGGTAAACGGGCGGTTTGCCCAGCACGGTGAAGCTCAGGTCAGTCATCGGCGTCTTCCTCATCCGGGAGGTCAGCAAGGTCAGGCGCATCCGCCGGGGCGGAATCCAGCAGCTTTTCGGGGATTTGCAGGGTGCGGCCAGGGAAGCGGACGTGATAACCGACGCCGCTGGGCAGGTCGCGCAGCACTTTCAGCACCTGCCCGACATCACCGGGGCTGGCGATGGTTTCACCATCAATCACCAGCGCGACTTTCGGCGTGACCTTTTCGCGGAACTCAAACTGGCTTGGGTTCCACGGCTCATCCGCGCCAATCAGCTCCTCTTCACGGCAGCCGACCATTTTTTGCTGGTCGAAAAAGTGCACGGAATAAACGAGCTGATCCTGTAGGAAGGTGCCGACATCGCGCACATAGCCGACACTGCCCCGACGCACCAGCAGGTTGCCGATGTTTGCGCCGGGGAAGGTGCCGTCATCGCGCACATTGCGGGTCACCCGCACCTGATCGCCAAAATTAAAACGCGGGCGCATGGCTCACGCCTTCCCGAACAGGGCTTCCAGCGGGACGAAGGTTTCTTGCGGCCCCAGCATCTTGTAAATCTTCAGCGCTTTTTCGGTCTTGGCATCAGATTCGATGAAGTCGTTGTAGGCTGTAGTCAGCAGGCGGGTGTATTGCTCACGCAGGCCGTCGTCATCGGCGGGTTTGGTTTCTTTCGACAGGTAATCATGGAAGCGTTGCAGGATGTGCAGGCGGTAAACGTGCACCACAGTCTGGTCAAACGGGATATCGAAGTAGTTGAAGAAGTCTTCGGCGCTGACCAGTTCTTCCAGGTCGAGTTCGAGGTCGGTTTCGCTCATGGTGGATCTCCGGTTGCTGGATGGTGAATATCAAGCAAAGGTTGTGCCATATTGGTTATTTTTATTTTTTCAATGATTTGTGTGTTTATCTCGGGTGTAATGTAGGGTTTGGCACAGACAACAGGATTCAGCCGTTGTCGGAAATAGAACAGTTGCGCGGTTTCTCCGAATAGAGTTGTATTACCTGGTCAAGTTGACCAATTTTCTGATTTGGCGTTAGGATTCCTTTATCTCAAACAGCAGTGGTAAACCTCCATGATCGTCAATCTTGCCGAAGCCAAAGCCAATCTTTCCAAGCTCATTACCTTGGCCGCGCAGGGAGAGCGAATTGTGATTGCCCGCAACAACCGGCCCGTCGCTGATTTGGTGGTTCATCAGGGCAACGGCAAGCGTCAATTGGGTTTGCTGGCGGGAAAATTTGCCGTACCGGATGACTTCATGGCCGAAAGTGACGAAATTAACGCGCTGTTCTATGGGGAACACTGAATATGCGCCTCATCATTGATACGCATATCTTCCTGTGGGCATTATCCGAGCCTGAAAAAATAGCCCCCAGCAAACGGGCAGCGCTTGAGGACGAAGCCAATATCATTTATGTCAGTGCCATCAGTATTGCAGAGATAATGATCAAGTCATCGATTGGCAAATTGGATGTTGATTTTGATCCGTTGGACATGGCTATCCAGAGCGGTTTTGATTTGCTGGATTTTACTGCGCAGGATGCAGCCCTTTTGAAAATACTGCCATTGCACCACAAAGACCCTTTTGACAGGATGCTGATAGCTCAAAGTATCAACAACCGTTACCCCATTGTGACGGATGACGGTAAGTTTCCATTGTACGATTGCAAAATCATTTAGCGCCGGAAGCTGAAAATTACGGGTGTAACCTATGCAAAACCCTTCCTACCAATTCCAGACATCTGCCCATCTGAGCAGCAAACTGTCCACGATTGATACCATGCAGGCGGATATCCAACGTTGGCGGGCGCAACAGCCTGACCGTTGGCTGGCAATTCAGCAAAAACTCCGCGCCGAATGGACTTACGACAGCAACGCCATCGAAGGCAGCACCCTGACGCTGGGTGAAACCATCTTCTTTTTGCAGGAAGGGCTGACCGTGGAAGGCAAGCCCTTCAAGGACTTTCTCGATGCACGCAACCATGCTGAAGCGATCGATATGCTGTTTGAGGTGGTGGCGCAGAAACGCGTCATCAGCGAAGGGCTGATCAAGGAAATCAACGCACTGTTGTTAGCTGGCGTGCAATCCACTCCCGCGCTGGACTCCCAAGGCCGACGGGTGCAAAAGCCTGCCACGCCGGGGCAGTACAAAACGCAGCCGAACCATGTGCTGCAACAGGATGG
>NZ_JAYMYJ010000054.1:0-2790 GCF_035668035.1 Candidatus Thiothrix phosphatis
GCGGGATGACAATGTGGTATTGCCGGGTGAAACGGTGGGCTGGGTTTCGCAATTCCGCCAATACCTGGAAGACTGGCTGGTCAAGCGGCGTGGCCTCAAGGGGCTGGCAATCTAGTTCGACGATCAGGGCCTGAGCGGCAATACCCGGTTTGACGCCGAAATTGAGGAAAGCCTCCACAAGACGGCTCTGTTTCTGGTGCTGCATTCCCACAACTATCAACGTTCGGATTATTGCCGCAAGGAGCTGCAATGGTTCCTGCAACATAACCAGCGCGCCCGCAACGGCGTGATGGTCGGCAATGCGTCGCGGCTGTTCAATGTCCTGCTCAACAATATCCCTCATCCACAATGGCCGCAGGAGCTGCAAGGCTTGGTAGGCTTCAGGCTGCATGACGAGCCGGACAAGAGCGGCCAGTTCGGCTACCCATTGACATTGCAGGACGCGGCGTTCGGCAAGGCTGTGCTGTCACTGGTGGAAGCGGCGGCGCGGACGATGGAGGCGCTGAACCAGTTGCAACCAACTCCCGCCCCTGAGGTCGGCGGCGACCCGCCGGATGAGCGCCGCCCCAAGGTGTTTCTGGCCGATGTGGCCGACACCCTGCAACCGTTCCGGCGGCACCTGATCACCGAAATTGGCGACAAGGCGATCATTCTGCCCGCGCTGCCGCCGCCGTATGACGCCAGCGAACATAACCAGAAACTGGCGGACACGCTGGAGCAGGCCAGCCTTTGCATCCATTTGCTGGATCAGTGGGGCGGGCGGGTCATGGATGGCATGGACGGCATGACCTTTCCGCGCATGCAGGCGGGCATGGCGCGAGGCCGCGCGACGCCGCGCTGGTGTGGGTTCCTGACACCCTTCTGGCGGAGGATATTGAAGATGAACAGCAAGCCGCATGGCTGCATGAAATGGAGCATGGCAAGCGTGAGGCCAGCGGTTTCCATTTCGTGCGCAGTTCGCGGAAGGCGTTCATTGACCAGATCATGCAGGAGCTGGAACGGGTTGCGGCGGAGGCGGAGGCGGGCGGCAATCCTGCCCGGTTCCTGATCGACACGCACCAGAAAGACCTGTTTCATGCGTTTGAACTGGGGGCGAAACTGGCCAGACGTGAGCTGGAAGTGGCGTTCAACCAGGAAACCAGCGACCCGGTCAGGAGCCTGGAGACCTTCGAGCAGGCGGTGCGGGAAGTGCAGCACCTGATCATCATGTTCGGCAGGGTCGCCCCCAAGTGGGTGGAAAAGCGCATCGAGGTCGCCTTCAAGACGGCGCTTGACCAGTTCAATGCCGGTGCGCCGGGCTGGACGCCATTTGGCTGATGATGTTGCCGGAATCACCCGGTCAGCGGGCGTTGCGGAAATTTCCCTCGCTGATCCGCATCAACTGCCTGGACAATTCCGGTTCGCCAAGCATCGACGACAGCGTGCTGGAGCCGCTGTTCAACCACAGGGGAGGGCGCTGACATGACGGAGACGCGCCAGAACCCCTTCGTCGGCCTGCGCCCTTTCGAAAGCAGCGACAGCCTCTACTACTTCGGGCGCGGCGAACAGGTCAAGACCTTGTTGCGGCAGTTGCACCAGCGCCGGTTCGTGGCGGTGGTGGGAAGCTCCGGCTCCGGCAAATCCTCGCTGGTCCGCGCCGGGCTGATTCCGCAACTGGAGGCCGGTTTCCTGGTGCAGCACCGCGACCAGTGGCTGGTGGCGCGGATGAAGCCGGGGGAAGCGCCGCTGGGGAATCTGGTGGAAAGCTTGCTGGCGGTTTTGCCGAAGAATACCCCCCATCCTGACCTTCCCCCGCAAGGGGTGAAGGAACAAGAGGGGGCGTCGTTAGATCGTTCTTCTGATTCTTCGCTCCCTTCACCCCTTGCGGGGGAAGGGCTGGGGATGGGGGGGAATTCCGGGGAGCTGCTCTCCGCCATCCGCGAACAAGGCTCCCGGGCGATTCTCGACCTGCTGACCCCCTACCTGGCCGACAGCGACGCCAACCTGTTTGTGCTGGTGGATCAGTTTGAAGAGCTGTTCCGTTTCGGGCTGGAGCAGGGCAGGGCGGCGCAGCGGCAGGAGGCGGAGGAGTTCGTGGGGCTGCTGCTGGCGCTGGCGCGGCAGGATGTGCTGCCGGTGTATGTGTGCCTGACCATGCGCTCGGATTTTCTGGGCGATTGCGATGCGTTTTACGGGCTGCCGGAAGCGATCAACCAGAGCCAGTTTCTGGCGCCGCGCCTGACCCGCAGCCAGCGGCAGGAGGTCATTACCTATCCGGTGCAGTTGGCGGGCGCGCGGATTGCGCCGCGTCTGGTCGACCGGCTGCTGAACGAAAATCTCGACACCCGCGATGACCTGCCGGTGTTGCAGCATGTGCTGATGCGCACCTGGGATGTATGGCAGGCGGCCGGTGGTGAGGAGCCGCTGGATATTGTTCTGGTCAAGTAAAACCGGACACCCTCTTAGGAACTGTCCCGAAATAACTTCCCGGTTTTCCTGCCGCGCTGGATAGAGGAAAATAGCCCTACCCTTTGCTATCAGGAGTAGCCAGTTGGACGATTACCCCGCAGTCGTAGCAGACCAGATGCGGCGATTCTACCATTCACTCAACGAGCGTGACCGTCGCCGCTACGCGGCAGTTGAAGCAGTCCGGTTAGGCCCTGGCGGTCAGGAGTACATCGCACGGTTATTGGTCTGTGATCCCAAAACGATTCGCCAGGGTCTTGCCGAGTTGTCGTCCGGCGAGGCGCTAGATGCCGGCGAGGCGCTAGATGCCGGCGAGGCGCTAGATGCCGGCGAGGCGCTAGATGC
>NZ_JAYMYJ010000055.1:0-2902 GCF_035668035.1 Candidatus Thiothrix phosphatis
CTGCCACGCCGGGGCAGTACAAAACGCAGCCGAACCATGTGCTGCAACAGGATGGTTCCATCCACCATTACGTCGAGCCGTTGCAGGTTCCGCTGGAAATGCAGCAGTTGTGCGAATGGGTGAACGCTCAGATGGGTCAGCTTCACGCCGTTACGGTAGCGGGGATTGCCCATTACAACATGGTGCGGATTCACCCCTTTGACGATGGTAACGGGCGTGGGGCACGAATACTGATGAACCTGATTTTGCTGATACAGGGCTATACGCCTGTGATTGTACGTAACGTCAAACGGCGGATTTATCTACAAGCTCTGGCAAAGGCGGATACTGGTGATATTGAACCGTTTCTGGAATTCATCGCCGATTCCATGCTGGATACGCAGCAGGTCATCATGACAACATTACGTTAAGCGTTTGTTATCCAAGCAAACTTATGTCGCCCATGAGTGCTTGGTGGACTGTGCTATCCTAGCTACGTTGCATAATCTTTGAAGGACAAACCATGCCGGATTCAACCGACAATCTGCTCAAGCAAATCACTCTCGGTGAGGATTCCACGCTTGAATTGAAGCGGGTTGAGTTCAAGGGCGGGCAGGTCAGCGCACCGCACCGTAATGGTATGGCGGACGAGATGCCTGCAAATTCGTCGAACGCAATATGCGGGTGTATGCAGTCAAGAAACCTAACCGTATTGAAACACCGCAGTTTTCCCTGAATGCAGTGTTTGAGGCGATCGTGAATGCCGTTGCCCACCGCGATTATTCCATCTACGGCTCTAAAATCCGCTTGCATGTGTTTGCAGACCGTCTGGAGTTGTTTTCACCGGACCCCAACACCATGACAGTGGACAGTCTGCCAGAACGCCAATCAGCCAGGAATGAACTGTTATGTTCCCTGTTAGCGAAATGTCCAATGAATGTGGACGCTATCGGTTCACAACGGAATTTCATTATGGATAAACGGGGCGAAGGCGTACCAATCATTCTCTCAGAAAGTAAACATTTGTCGGGCAAGCGTCCGGTTTATCGCCTGATTGATGATGCGGAATTGCTGTTGACGATTTTCGCCGCGCCGTCGCCGCACGGGGACTAAACGTTTACTGCCCCACGGCCATTTGGTTTTATCACTCGCCATACGGTCTTGTTGAGAAACTAGCCTTAAGCCATCACCGACCGCATCGACACCACATTCCCCATCTCGGCATAACGCTGTTCCTGCAAACGTTCCTTCGCTATTTCCAGCAAGGATTTCACGCTCAGGCGGTCATTGCTGTCGATATCGACTAGCGTCTGCAAACGGCCAACCGCATCCGGCAGTTCACCCAAGCGCATTTCCAGGTAGCCCGCGCCTTTGTGCGCCATCAGGTAGAAGCGGGTCAGGGTCATGGACACCAGCACGCCCTGCCCCAGATGCAGGCGGGTCAGGTGCCGCCAGTCTTCCGGCAGGTTCAGGCGCTTGCCGCTAACGGTGATGGCTTTCTGCGCCACGCGCAACGCATCCGGCAGGCGATGCTGGTAATAAAAATAGCGGTACAGCGCAACCAGCACATTCAGGTCTTCCGGTGCCAAGAAATAGGCGCGCATCAGCAAGGTTTCGGCTTCAGGCTCCGGATAAAGGCTGGCCGCTTCCTCCAGCAGCCCGGCCACCTCCGGATCAATGGCGGCGTTGAAATAAAGGTCTTCGGCTTCAAAATCCTGTAGGTCCATTGTTATCGTTTCCTGTTTTTTTAAAATAAATGGGCTGGACGTCCACCTGTTGCAGCAAATCGTCATCACACAGGTCGCGGGCGTCGCAATGGTTGCACTCGTCGCCCGTCTCCTCCTCAGGAACGTGCAGGCAACCGCGTTTCCCGGCGTTTTCTTCCAGCATGCGGATACGGTCCAACAAGCACTGGATGGCTCCCGCCACCGGGTCGGGAATCAGGTGATGGTTCAGGTCAATGCCTTCCGGGTTGTCGTTGCGGGCGACCTTGCGCTGCACGACTTTGGCGGGAATGCCGACCACGGTTTTGTCCGCCGGAACATTGCGCACGACGACGGAATTGGCCCCCACCCGCACGTCGCTGCCCAGTTCGATCGGCCCCAAGATTTTGGCGCCTGCGCCCACCACCACGCGGTCGCCCAACGTGGGATGGCGCTTGCCCTTGTTCCAGGACACGCCGCCGAGCGTGACGCCGTGGTAGAGCGTTACATCGTCGCCAATTTCGGCGGTTTCGCCTATCACCACGCAGGCCCCGTGGTCGATGAAAAAGCGCCTGCCGATTTTCGCGCCGGGGTGTATATCGATATTGGTCAACCAGCGCGCAAAATAGGAAATAAAGCGTGGAAAATAGCGCCATCCCCGTTTCCATAAGCTATGCGCGACACGTTGCAGGCTGACGGCGTGGATGCCGGGGTACAGGGTCGCCACCTCCCAACGGGAGCGGGCAGCGGGGTCACGTTGGAAGACGCAGGTGATGTCTTCGCGGATCAACCCCCACAGCGAGGGGTTACGGTCTTTCCCCCCCATCCCCAGCCCTTCCACCGCAAGGGAGGAAGGGGGCGAAGAAGTGCCTTCTGGCAAGAGCTTTTTGCTCCCTCCACCCTTGCGGGGGAGGGTCAGGGCGGGGGGGAATTCCTGTGTTTCTTCTAATGGCATACTTCACACCCTTGCACCTGCGTCTGTTGCAGGAACCCATACAAATCTTCCACGCCCGGCGGCTGCTTGTGGCTGGTGGAATAACGCCGCACCAGCGCCAGAATCGCTTCTGCCTGCGCCTGGCTGAGGTCGACGCCGAGCGCAGCGTAAGCCCGCAACACCCCATGCGTGCCGGAATGCTTGCCCAACACCAACTGGTGATGACGCCCAATTTCCGCCGGGTCAAAGCCCTGGTAGTTATGGGAGTCTTTCAGCAAGCCGTCGA
>NZ_JAYMYJ010000056.1:0-16066 GCF_035668035.1 Candidatus Thiothrix phosphatis
GTCGTGCCAACAAGGATGCCCCCCTGCCGCGCAAGGAAACGCTGCGCGACTGGCGCAACGAAAAGTAGTGCCACCGTCGGCCAGCCGAGGTTTAAGAAGCTGTCCAAGAACCAGGCCAGCCGCCGGAGCATCCGGTGAGCGACAGCGGGGCGGACCCTGGTTTCGGCGATACCCAGGCGCCACTCGTCATCTTTGGAGAGGTGACGTGACCACCCGAGTCGGGCAAAGGTCCGTTCAATGATCCAGCGCTTGAGCAAGGCCACGGAACGATGCGCCTCGGTACAGCAGAGTCTGGAGTTTCTGGACAGTTTCTCTGAGGGAAGCTGATCAGTGTGCCTTGAACACCTCGTCGAGTCCGGCGGCATCCAGCAGGTCGAGGCCCCAGGTCTCCAGTTGCTCGGGGGGTGCCTGCCCAAGGCGCTCGTGCACCCAGTTGGGCAAAGGGCCAAAACGACGTTCAAGTTGCTTTTGCAGCAAGGCGCTTTCACCTTCCTGTCGGCCTTGCTGTCGGCCTTCCTGTCGGCCTTGCTGCAGGCCTTCCTGCAGGCCCTCCTCTTTCCATTGTTTGGTCCATCCTTCAACGGTTTCGGCAAGCATGGTGTCGATCTCCTGTAGTTCGTTGACTTCGGGAATGTCCTGTCCGGGCATCAGCCGTCGGAGGACGATGCGATTGATCCAGACCACGAAGGCACGTCTGAGGCTGGCAGATGCCGGTCCTGGCAGAGACTTCAGCAATTGCGATACGGCGCGCCGGACATCCGCCGGCACGGCGCTCCGTTCGAGGCGAATGATGTTGACGACCGTATTTTGCGGGTCGGTCAGATCCGCTTCACTCACCGCTACTTCTTCCAGCAGAAAGTAGCGCTGTGCCGGATGATAGCGCTTGAGACTGCCGGGCAGCCACTCGATGAGTTCACTGACGTCACGCGCGGCCGTCCAGCGACTGCGCCCATTGTAGAGGACCAGGGGAAAGACGGCCGGGAGTTTCTGACCAGACCGAACTTCGCCGCTCTTGATCAGGTCCTGATAGAGCAAGCCCGTGTAGACCAGGATCCGCAGGGCCATCCAGGGGTCTACGGTGCTCTGGAATTCGAGTAGCAGGTACACGTAGAGCCACTCGCCCTGCCGACGGACACGCCAGATCAGGTCGTCCTCGCGGTCTCGCAGATCGTCGGTGACATAGCTGCCGCCCACTTTTTCCAGCGTGCTGAAGTCCAGGTCTTCGACCCAGTCTTCGCCGACAAAACCCCGCAGCAGGTCTTCCACGACCTGGGCGTGCGAGAACAGGAGCTTGTAGCCCGAGTCGTGGGGCGGGTGCGTCGAGGAGGTCGAATCGAGGGGCATGGTCAAACCGGATCGTCAGTCAGCCGGGAAGTCGCGGGAAGCCTTTGCTTGCCCGCGACTCTCTCCGATTCGTGTCTCTCTTGATCGCTCCTGAGTCAGAACGGCCCCGTCTGCAGGAATCGATTTGGTTACCGATGCTTGACATTCTCCAGGTAGTAGCCCAGCACCTTATCGAGATATTGGTCTGGTGCAGGCAGGCCCAAGCCAACCCCTGACAACAACTCCTGAGTCCGATCATTGGCAAAGGTCTGTTCCGTAGCCAGGTAATCGAGAAAAACCGGCAAAGTTTTTATCGCGCGCCGTGCCTCGGCCGGCATCAGCACCCCCACCCCGGTCAGGATTGCACTGAACAGCCCGGTTGGCAGCTTGATGACCGGCGGCAGGCGACGACCGGCACGCGCGAAGTTCTGTCGCACGCGTTCGCGCAAGGGGTTCAGCGGCAGCGCCAGAGCAGGTCCCGAGCAGGAATGAAGGATGTGTCCGCAACTCGCCGTTGTCGTACTTGACCAGGCAATCGCTCGGGCAACGTAGTCGGCTGGGATGATATCGAGCCGTGCCGTGCCAAATTCTGGCGACAAGCCGAACGTTCGGCAGCCTGACAGAAACTCGCATAAATGGTAAAACACCTGGAAATGAATGATACGCCCGGTCAGACTGTCACCAACCACCATGCTCGGTCGGTGCACCGTCAGTGGTAAACCCCTCTCCAGCTCAAGGTGGACGATTTCTTCAGCTTCCGCCTTGGCTTGCTCGTAAGTGTTGTGAAAATTCCTGACACTCGTCAGCCATTCCTCCGGCACCACACCATGGGTGCGACCACCGACACCAACCGTACTAACCAGTTCGGCTTTCACCAGTCGCGGACAGCGATTCGCCAGAGCCAGAATGTACTTCGCCGCGTCGACCGACGAACGGCGTGCCTGTTCAATAGGCAAGTTCATCCGTACGTTGCCTGCCGAATGAATGATGTGCGTACAGCCGGCGCAAAGCTCTTGATAGTCACCGGCATCAAGGCCCAGGTCCGTCAGCGTAACGTCACCGCGCAGGGCCCGCACTCGCCGACGATCCAGGCTGTCGGTGGCGCCGATCTGCCAGAAACCGAAGAGCGACTCCAGTCGTCCTGCCAGCTCATCAGCCGATTGTGCACGCAACAGCAGCGTCACCTGCGTATCGGAGTCACGCAGCAGGATAGGGACGAGAGCACTGCCGATCGCCCCGGTAGCACCGGTAATGAAGTAGTTTTTCATGGGCTGCAATAGAAAGTTTGCCGGTCAGGACTCCAAGCTTCGAAGGGCATGCCTTTCGCACTGTCGATCTGCGCATAGAGATCGTGCAAGGCCGACGCATGCCTCTTCTCAATGACCTGCCGGCGTAGTTTCAGATTGGCGGTGAGTTCGCCTCCGGCAATCGTCAGCGGCTGCGCGGTGATCAGCAAACCCGCCAGCCACTGGTAAGCTGGCAAGTGTCTGCACGCCTCGAGCACCTGGCCTCGCACGTGCTGGAACGAATCGTTCTGTCCGGTCAGCCATCCGGCCTCAGCAACGACCAGCAGCGCGACCGGTTGCGCGCGCCGAGCCCCGAAGACGACAGCGTGCTCGAGTTGTGAAACTTGTTGCAACGGCCCTTCAATGCTCGTGGGCGCGATGCGACGCCCGGTTGAGGTCTTGAATATCTCGGATTTCCGGCCAACCAAGGTGATGAAACCCTCACCATCGATGCTCGCGAAGTCTCCGGTCCTCAGGTAGCCGTCGGCATCAAGCGGGTTGCCAGACGGAGCCTCGCCAAGATACCCCGAGAAAACGCCGGGGCCACGCACCAGAAGCTCGCCGTCCTCGGCAAGCCGGACTTCGCTACCCGGCGCCGCCCGTCCGACGCTGCCGAAGCGGAAACAATCAGGACGGTTGATGGATACCGGAATGATGTTTTCACTGACGCCATAGGCTTCGAGGATCGGCAAACCCATGGCGTGGAAACGTTCGAGAAGCCAGACCGGCATCGGCGCCGAGCCGCTGATCATGAAGCGCAGATTCGGGCCAAGAGCGCCGCGCAGCTTCCGCAAGGCAAGCCAGTCGGCCAGGGCAAATTCAAGCCGCGAGCGGACACCCTGCGTCTGCCCCAAGCGAACAGCAGCCGCCCACCGATCGCCAACCCGCAAGGCCCAATGCACCAGGCTCTGCTGCCATGTCGGTTGTTGCGAGATGAATTCCTGGATCCCTGCATGCAGTTTCTCATAGAAGCGTGGCACGCCGATGAACAGATGCGGAGCGATAGGCTTGATGTAGCGCATGATTTCGCGCGGGTCACTCACGTAGTAAGTCTGCGCACCACGGCCTATGGCGCTCAGATTGATCATCCGCTGGAACAGATTGGACAAGGGCAACCAGCAGGCGAGATGACTCCCCTCGCCCACCTGTGGAAAAGCGGAAAGGATGGCAGAGGCAGCAAGGCACATCTGCCGATGGCTGTACTCGATCCCTTTCGGCTCTCCGGTGGTTCCCGAGGTGAAGATGATCGTCGCGGCCGCATCCGGCAGCGCTTGGTTCCACTCTTCGCCGACGTGAGCTTCGGCCAGGAGTTCTGCCAGAGGAACAACGCCCGCTACGCCGGCCGCATCGAGACAGACCACGAAACGAATTCTCTGCCGTACCGTATCGTCGATTTTGTCGAGTAGGGAAGGATGAGCGAGCACGACGCCGACAAAACCGCAGCGGCACGAGATCTCGCGGGTATGCTCGTCGAGACCATAGGGATCGAGACCGACGGCGACTCCGCCGGCAGCGAGAACAGCCAGTTGTACGAAATCCCACTCTCGGCAACTGGCGGCCATGATGCCGACGCGGTCTCCCGAAGCCAGGCCGAGCTTCCGGAATCCGTTGCTCGCGGCAGCCACGGCCTGGCAATAGTCACTCCAGGTGCTGCCCACCCATTCACCTGCACGTGAAAGCTGCCACAGAGCCACCTCACCTGGAGTCAGCCGATTGCGCGCAAGCAACATCCCCGGGACGGTCCAGCCGCTCGCCTCGAGCGCCGCATCGACAGTAGGCAGCGGGCTCCCGCCCGCAGGCCGCGAGTTTGGAATACTGGAGGGAGTACTGGAGTCGCTCATCGTTGCTCGAGAACGGGATCGTAGGCTCCCCGCGGCCTCGTGATGCGCAGATCGTCGGCAGTCAGCCCGAGCCAGTCGAGGCTGCGAGTTACTTCCTTTCCCGGACCCACTCGTTTGCGAATCAGGAAATCAACGACCGGTCCCATGATCCGCCAGTAGTTGCGGTTGGCCTTGCCGTGCCGGATCAGGCTGGAGAACTCGGGCGCGTACGGATTGTAGCCAAAAGCCTGCAAATCCGAATACATCAGCAGCCAGTTGATCGGGTAGTTGCTGTGGATCGGACTGGCATGTTTGCTGGAAGCGACCAGACCGTACTCAACGACCTTCCGCATGATTTCCTCCTGATTATAGGGCCAGGCATGGAATGGAGCGAGGTAACGTGGAAACCGGGTGCCTTTCGGGTAACGCTTCGGATTGTAGAAACGCCCCAGTTCGTCGGCGCTGAACTCACCGCAGCTCACCAGCTCGGGTGGCGTCCAGTCGGTCTCGCAGATCAATGTCCGTGAAAACTCGTAGAGCATGCGCTCCGGCTCCGGTTGGCCAGGCGAGTATCCCGCCAGCACCAGCGGGATACCCTTTTCAATGGCCAGCTTGATGGCGTCGCCTTCAAAGAGTGGGGCATAGACGTAGGACAGCGTATAGACTGCACCCCGTTCTTCCTGATTGCGCAACAGATAGCGGAAGGTTTTCTTGTAAAACTCCTGCGAGGGTGTGTAGCTGAGATGGTCGATATTCAGTTTTCCCAAGGCACGCCTGATGTTGTCCCAGGCCAGCGCAGGAATGTTGATGTCAACCGTGAAGGCAAGCACCTTGAGCTTGAGTTCGACCGCCAGACGGTAAAGCAGATAGACGCTGTCCTTGCCGCCGCTGAGCGGTACCAGGCAGTCGTACTCCCCCTGGCCTCGGCACTCGGCCAGGGTCTTCTGGAAGTCGGCCTCGTAGGCGTAGCGCGCCTCCTCTGCCTTTGCGGTTTCCCTGACTAGGGCCGCTTCATCCCGACACAGGTTACATATCCCGTCAGCAGACAGCGATATGCCGGGTACGCGATCTGGTACCAAGCACTTCGTGCATCTCTTCATTTTCATATTCCTGCCTTCCCTGGGAGCGGCCCGACGACCGGCTGGCGCATCCGGCTATCCAACCCCTCAGCCAGTCGGGTACCCAGACGTCGTCACCTGACGGCTCAAGGTGGCGACATCCAGCCGGGAAACAAGGCATCACGCCCGCAAAACTCCACATAACCGGCTCACCGTCACCAGCCAAGACCGACGACAGGGCATGACGAGCCCCCCTGGATCAGGTGCGCCTCAAGTCGACCACGACCGACGGTAACGGTGAACTTGGCCATCATCGGGGAAAGCGGCTAAATTGTCCATACCGTTTCCAGTTCGGGTAGCGACTAAGGAGCTGACGAACCTGCCTCTGCACTGTCAAACGACAGCGCTCCCTACTCCAGATCGTACCCACATTGCCGCCGCACGTGCTATGCCGTGGCGGTTGTTCCGGGGCTAGCGGAAGGTTTTTTCTCGCAACGAGCGTGAGGCGCCTCCTGACAAGTGTCGGATATTTTTACACCCAATCCATGGAATTGCCGTCACGACCCCGAACCCTGGCCAGACTGAGGTTTTTTTCTTTTATTTTTCAAAATGATGAGATTTTTTCATAAGTCCTGGCACAAATCCTGCTCTATTTCATTCGTAGCAAAAAGAGAGCTTTGATGGCTGTCAGAACTCTGGTCAAATCTGATTCTTCTGCACAATTTTTTTGGAGGTCACTAAGAAATGAAGAACTTGAAGCAACTCACCCCCGTCGCGCTAGCTCTTGGCTTGGCCATGGCCAGCATCGGCGCGCAGGCCGTAACGATCGGAACCGGTTTGGTCCCCGGTTTGAACGATCTGATCGATGAAAGCCGCGAAACCTACGTCGATGTTAATTCGAATGGTCGGTTCGATGCTGGCGACGTCATCTACGGCTACATCCGCCTTTCGGACTTCCAACCATCTGGCCTTGATCCCAACAACCAGGCCTATGGTGTTTTTTCGCAGGAGATCGATGCGAAGAGTTCCGGTCGGGATGTCTACTTCAAACCGACCACCGTCGCCGGCCTGACGCTGAATGATCTGCTGAGCAACGACGCCAACGTCAATGCCAGTGCGATCGCCGCCTTTTATGACCGGTCGACCCCCTTCGTCGACCTGATCAACAACAACCCGCCGGGACCTCCGGCGAGCATGGACGGTTACATCGACTACATCCATGACAACGGCACTCTGCGCATTGTTGCCGGTTTCAGCGACATTGATGACTTCCTCTATAGCGAAATCTCTAGCCCAGCAACGGCGCTCGGAATAGGAATCGGTTCATCCAACGCTCCATTCGTGTCAGCCAATTCGAGCTTTACGATTGCTTCCAATTCGGGCGCTTTCTCGATTTCGTACAATGCCACAGGGAAAACCTTCAACGACTTGGTTCAGGTGTTCAATCCGTCGGGCGGCCTTGTTCTTGCCGAGGTGGCCGTTTCATCGGGATCGACGGGCGGTGCGGCTGGCGATAGCGTCAAGCCGCAGCCGAAGAACTGGCTGAATGCAGGTGGCGCATTCACGCAGTGCTTAACCACCGGTGGTGATACCAACTGCGGCTTCACCGACAAGAACAACTTCACGGTCAACGTCGTTCCCGAGCCGGGTTCGCTGTTTCTCTTCAGCTTGGCGTTGCTGGGCCTGACCAGTTTCGCTCGCGGTCGCAAAAACCAGTCCTGATTGGCTAGCTGCAGGAAGCCTCACCTTCGGCCCGTGAGAGTGATCTCACGGGCCGTCATTTTTCCAGATAGCACAAGATCATCCTTTTGCATTGCTCACAATGGCCACAGCCGTCGCTTTGTCCGGATCACACTTCAACAGCGTGAAAGAGCAATGACCACCTGTAGTGACCGAACCATCGCGTTGCTGCCCATCCATTCCCGCATGACCGTTTCTCCGCTTCGCTTGCCCTGTTTCTTTCTTGACCAAGGGTGGAGCAGAGGCTCTCGACCGGGCGCTAGTCCGTCGAGCTTGAAATCACCGGCACGTTCCTTCATGATTCACAGGCATCACACTGATGCACTGGATTCGGGGTGCGTTGCGCACCCCGCCACTCTCGCCCACCACTCACCCTATTACCCGAAGTGAATTTGCTGCTGCAGGACTTACAACTTGCCATCCGCAACGTCGTGCGCCAGCGTCGTCGCAGCGGAATGGCCATCATTGCCGTCACTTTTGGCATCGTCACGCTGCTGCTGGCCGGTGGCTTCATTGAGTGGACCCTCAGGGGAATGCGCGAGTGGACGATCGGCTCCCGACTCGGCCATATCCAGATTTCCCGCTCCGGATACTTCGAGATCGGTCAATCGGAACCTTTCGCCTATCTGCTGGCGCAGAACGCTGAAGAGAGAGCGACTATCGAAACGATGCCGGAAGTGAAAATCACCGGCGCGCGCATCAGCTTTGGTGGCTTGATCAGCCACGGCGAATCCACCATCTCGTTCATCGGTGAAGGCGTTGAACCGGAAAAGGAGGATGTGCTGTCGAGCACCCTGTTCGTTCCCAAGGGCCGGGGGCTGACCAGTACTCAGCCGAAGGGAATCATCATGGGCCTCGGTCTGGCAGCCAACCTTGGCGTGGATGTCGGCGATCAGGTCATCCTGATGGCCAATACCAGGACCGGAAGCGTCAATGCCGTTGAATGCCACATTCTTGGACTTTTCTCGACGGTTTCCAAAGCTTATGACGACGCCGCGGTACGCGTGCCAATATCGACCGCACGCGATCTTCTGCGCGTTTCGGGATCGCACGTATGGGTACTGCTGCTCGACAAGACCGAGGATACGCAAAAGGTGCTGACTTCCCTGCAATCCCGCTTCCCCGGCAATTCGCTCGAGTTCGTACCGTGGAACCGGCTTGCGGATTTCTACAACAAGACCGTCGTGCTATTCCGCAAGCAAGTCGGCGTCATAGAAATCATCATCGGCCTGATCATCGTATTGTCGATCTCTAACACGCTGATGATGAATGTCGTTGAACGAACGGGAGAGATTGGCACGGCAATGGCCGTCGGCATCAAGAGCGCAGAAATCATGCGTCTGTTCGTTCTCGAAGGATTGGTGCTGGGCATCTTCGGCGGTATGCTGGGACTCGTTCTGGGGAGTGCCGCCGCCTACGTCATCTCGATAATCGGCATTCCGATGCCTCCGCCGCCGGGAATGGCTCGTGGTTATACGGGTGAGATCCTGGTCAACGCCAGTCTGCTGCTCAACGCCTTTCTGCTCGCGGCGGGCACAACGCTCCTCGCGAGTCTGTACCCGGCCTGGAAAGCCTCTCGGATGATCATCGTCGACGCACTGCGTTTCAACCGCTAGCCTGAGCACCCGCGGAGAAACCATGTTCAAGCTTGCGCTTCGCAACGTTTTTCGGCAAAAGGTGCGCACGGGGATGACCCTGGCGGCGATCGTGTTCGGCGTCATTGGCCTGATTCTGAGTGGTGGTTTCGTCCATGACGTATTCATCCAGCTTGGCGAGGCGGTGATCCACTCACAGTCCGGACACCTGCAAGTCACCCGAGCGGGATTCTATCGACAGGGGTCACGCGCGCCGAACGAATACATGATTAGTGACGCGGCTGCCCTCAAAGGCCGCATCGCGGCCCTCCCGCAGGTCTCAGATGTCATGGGGCGTATCTATTTCTCGGGCCTTCTGAACAACGGCAAGACCGACGTTTCGATCATCGGCGAAGGTATCGAGCCGGACAGCGAAGCGAAGCTGGGTACGCACATAGTCGTCACAGCCGGGCGACAGCTCCGCAGCAGCGACGGACAGGGTCTGATGCTCGGCGAAGGCATCGCCCGGGCAGCCGGACTGAAACCGGGAGACCAAGTCACCCTTCTCCTCAACACATCGGCGGGAGCGCTCAATACTGCTGATTTTGTAATCATCGGCGTCTTCCAAACGTATTCCAAGGAATTCGATGCGCGCGCCGTTCGCATCCCGCTTGCTGCCGCCCAGTCCCTTCTCAACACGGAAGGGGTAAACGCAGTCGTGGTGTCTCTCAAGAACACCCCCGATACCGCTGTAGTCCGCGCGCGGCTCGTTCAGCGGCTCGATCCGCAGGAATTCGAAGTCATCACCTGGCAGCAACTGAACGATTTCTACGAGAAAACGGTAGACCTCTACAGGCGCCAGTTCGGAATCCTTCAGGTCATCGTTCTCTTCATGGTCCTGTTGAGTGTCGCGAACAGCGTCAACATGAGCACTTTCGAACGTGTTGGGGAGTTCGGCACGATGATGGCTCTGGGAAACAGCCGCGGCCATGTGTTCCGCCTGATTCTTGTCGAGAATGCCATCGTCGGACTTCTCGGTGGCTTGCTGGGCGTAACCTTCGGGATCGTCTTGGCGTTCGCCATCTCGGCCATCGGCATACCGATGCCGCCACCTCCCAACGCGAATCTCGGTTATACCGCTCTCATCCGCATCGTCCCCGAGGAAATCGCCACAGCGTTCGCGGTTGGCTTTTTGGCAACCTTGGGAGCATCACTGCTGCCTGCGAAAAAAGTAGGCGAAATTCCCGTTGTCGATGCCCTACGACAGTCGATTTAAGCTCCTTTCGTCCTTGCACAGGCACACCGGCGGCATGAACTGCGGCAGGCCGTGCCTGATCGCTGGTCATCGAGGATTTCCGTTATCAATCACTATCGGCTGCCGGCAGCTAACGCCGTAATGACCTGGCGCCAGAATGTTATCCGGATCGAGAGCCGCCTTGATCTTTGCGTGCAGACGCTGCATTTCCGGTGCATTCCTGAACAAGTCGCCCCAACTCTGCAGACCAGCCCGATACTGCTGAAACTGTCGTTCGTGCATGATCGCCAGCAGTTCCTGATAGAGTTGCTGGCTACGCGCCGTTTCGTCTGTGTCCTCATGGTCGAAGATGATGGCCATCAGACAAACCACCGAGCGCGGATTCATCAGTAGCATGGCAACGTAAAAGTCGAAGCCATGCGCGGCGAAACGCTGCTTGCAAGCATCGAGAAACGGCCAGACCTGCTCGTTGCTGAAGGGCAAGATGGGAGCGAACCAGATCAAACCGCAGCGGTCACGCGCTGGTTGAACGACCTGTTCTGGCCTTGGACGACGATAGCGGTAGTAGGCGTGCTTCACAAAGTACTCGGTCGGTATGCCCTGCAAAATCTTGTGCACGTAGGGCGCCGAGTCGAGGACGGGCAGCGAGGTACGTGCCGCCAGTTCGGTCAGTCTGCGGATCAGGGGACTCTTCCAGGACCAGTCGATAACCCTCTGCAGGTATGGCAGCAGTCGATCCGAAAGGAAGATCAGACGCCCGTGGGGCGAGAGGTGCTGGCGTAAGAGGGAACGCTGCAGCTTAACCTGACCGCGGGTGCCGTAGATCCCGCCAGCGCAGTTCCACGGCGCGATGCCGTATTTTCGCCGCAACGCCGCCAGGTGGGCGTCGCTGAGGGGGCCGTCCTGTGGCACCTGCTCGGCAATGCGCTGGGTCAGGATGGTCATCGACACGAAATCGTTGATCATGTGCAGCTTGGTATTGACCACACCGGTGAGGGCCAGACGACGAAAGATGTCCAGTACCTTGGGCAGGTGCCGCTCGTCGTGGATTTCGTAAACGAAGGAGTTATAGGATTCCGGCTGTGGCATCAGCCAGATTCCGGCTTTGGTGACTATGCCGAGGCTGGACTGGGTGAAGATTCCTTCGAGATAGGGGCCGAGACCCCATTTGTGCGTGTGCCAGGTTTTGAGTCCCTGGATTGCGCCACCCACATGTACCCGTTCACCATCCGGGAGAACCACTTCGATCCCGCACAGGTTGCCGAAGTGGTCGCCATAAGGCGTTTCGCCGATACCCCGCTCGATGGCGTTGCCGATGACGCTTCCCTGCCCGGAACCGTCGGTACAGTCGATCCACAGTTTATAGCCTTTGCTGCGCAGGTGCTTGTTGAACTGCTCGTAAGTCACTCCCGGCTCGATCACCGCGTAAGCAAGTTCCTCGTTGACTTCGAGCACACGATTCATCCGTTCGAGAATCATGACAATGGCGCCGTCTTCGATCGCCAGCGTCGTTCCGTAGCCCCAGTTGCGCCCGGTGCTCGAAGGCCACACCGCAAGCCGGTGCCGGGCAGCGATCCTGACGATACCAGCAACCTCATCGGCAGAAGCGGGGAAGACCACTGCCATACAACGGCTCTGCCAAGGGATCGTGCAACGCGAGTAGCGGTCGAGATCCTCGACGCTGGTACAAACGTAGTCGGCACCAACGACGACGCGCAACTGATCGGCAATCTCTTCGCCAAGCGGTGGGGTTCCCGCGCGTATTTCCATCGATCAACTCCTTTCGTGGTGCAGCAAGACGGAAGCAGACGGGCCGGAGACAACGCCGATACTGGTCAACAGAGTGGGTACCTTATTACCTCTCATTGACGAAGCATTGTCCTTGCAGCCTGCAGAACAGCAGCAGCACTTTACCCGATCCGGTGATTAATGGGTGCGTCTTGCGGTGGGGCGGAACTGCCCATTCGAGAGTTAAAGCCTTGCTGTCTGGACTACGATCTAAATTATAATCCGGCCAGCAGTGGGAGCACGCTCTGACCTTGCTCAGGGGGGATTTCCTCTGCCCTGGCAAGCGTGCGGCGTGTTGGGTCAGAACGGGCCAAAGGTTTCAGCAAACGTATCGATCGGGCAAGCATTTTCCACATCACTTGAAGGTTCCAGCCGTGACCAGTCTGCAGATCCTCAAGGTTCTCGTCAGGGAACTCATCACTTCCGAGCGCGCAATACGCATCCCCGAGCCCGATCTGGTCATGGATCGTGCAGAACAGGTGGAGGCCTACACGACAGCAGGTGCCGAGGGAGGAACGATGGCGCCGGTGTACCTTTTTCACACGACGCAAATTTCGCAGGTGCTCCGGCCCGGCGACACCGTAGTCGATCTGGCTTGCGGCTCGGCAAATCAATTGGCGCAAGTCGCACGACTCAACCCGGACGTCCACTTCCTGGGCATCGATCTTTCGCCAACGATGCTCGCGCGCGCGCGCCAGTTGACGACAGAAAAATCGCTCGCTAATTGCGAGTTCCGGCTCGCAAGCATCACCGACCTCGGATTCCTGGAGAACCGATCGGTCGACGCAGTGATCTCGACGCTGGCCTTTCACCATCTACCGGACGCCGCTTCGCTCCAAGCCTCGTTCCGAGAAGCCGGGCGCGTCCTCAAACCGGATGGCGGTGTCTATTTTGCCGACCTTGGCCACTTGCGCGCAGAAAAGTCCATCGAGTACTTTGGTCGGCAATACGCCGACCGGCAGCCCGAGATCTTCACGGTCGACTACCTCAATTCCCTGCGAGCCGCTTTTTCCTTGCACGACTTCAAACTTGCCGCGCAAGCATTCGGCGGACAGCTTGCGGTCATGAGCACATTCCTCGTACCGTACATGATCGTCGTCAAAAGTGCGGCACGGCGTCCGCCGGACGAACGTCTCGCAAGAGCGCTGCGCGCACTGCGTCAGAGTCTGCCTGACCATCACCGCAGCGACCTGAAAGATCTCATCCTGTTCTTCAGGGCGGGAGGCCTCGCCACACCTTACCTCGGCTAACCGCCATCATCGTGGCTGTTCGGATCTGAAAAACTGGACCGCCTTCAGTTGTTGCTTCACTTCCGGTGATTCGGCCTCGTGGTCCACGACCGTACAGCCAATGCGACCACCTGCTGCAAGCACCAGCCGCTGCACTTACGCACATGTAAATCCGGCTCGAGGTGTCGATATTTTTTACACAAGACTCCGGACAGTTATCGACCATTGATTCTAACTACTTGAATATATTTATGTTGTTCTATTTATCCCTGATCGGCGCGATTTTTGCTTAACACCATCGACCAAAAAACCAAGGGGAAGACGATGATGTTGAAAAAATTTCAGAAGTGCCTTGCGATATCCTTGCTGGGTGTCTCCGGCCTGCTCGGCAACGCGCACGCTTACAGCGACCTGGTGTTTTTCGGTGACAGCCTGTCGGACACCGGCAACGTCCTTTCGCTGACCAGCACCTTCTCACCGCCTGCGTTCCCGACTTTCCCTGGCGCCGAAGGGCGTTTCTCGAATGGGCCGGTGTGGACGGAATATCTGGCGAAGGGGCTCGGCATGACCGGCAAAGCAAGTCCCAGCAATCTATTCCTTGCCGGACCTCCGCTGCTTCCCACACCGACCGTCATCCCGATCGGGCCTCCGGGCGGCCAGAATTTCGCGTTCGGCGGCGCCCGCACCGGATTGGGCGGGGCGGCCGGCGAGACAACTGGACTTTTCGGCCAGCTAGTTGCCTGGAACGGATCAGTTTTTGGTAGTTCGCTCACCCGTGCAGCGGACCCTCATGCCTTGTACGTCGTCTTTGCCGGCGCCAACGATTTACGCGATGCACGCTCCGCCCATCCGGCTGACAGTCCGACTGACGATGCCGAAAGGGCGGCGGCAGCCGCCACTGTCGCCGCGAATATCACGACAGCGCTGGGCCTCCTGGCAGAAGCCGGCGCGCGCCACTTCCTCCTTGCAAACCTGCCCGACCTGGGCAAGACCCCCGAGGCCGTCGCGCTCGGCGTAGCTGCTGCATCAACTGACGTGACGCTCGAATTCAACACAGCCCTGGCCGCTGATGCTGTCGGACTCGACGCATGGGTTCTGGCGACAACCGGTATCGATCTTGACATCAGACTCATGGATCTCTACGGGCTCAACGAACGGGTCGTGAGCGATGCGCTGACCAACGGCGGCGCCAAGTACGGAATCACCAACGTCACCACGCCTTGCATTCATCCGGGCGCTATCTCAAGCGAGTATTTCGCCCCAGATGCCACCGCGACTGGCTGCGACGTCGCCAACTATTCCGATCCCCTGCACCCGTCGGCAGCCGCACACCGCCTGATCGGGCAACTGGCGCTCAGCACCGTGCCGGAACCCAGTTCGCTTGCACTGCTCTTTCTGGGAATGATAGCCGGAATGCGCCGCTGCTGGCGGTTACGCGCGGCATGAACACGCCACGGACGCCCGCGAGCTGAGTGTGAGGGTATCGTTACCCGTGAAAGCCGCGCCAGCAACTCATGCTTCCCTCGCTCGCTGGCAGAAGATGGGGGGAGATTCGGGGAGTCTGCTCCGCGCCCAGCGAACGATTCCGGCGAGCAAGCCGGAATGCGCCCAGGAAGGAGGGTAAATGGTGATGGCTTTCATTGTCGAGTTTGGCTGAAACAGCCCCGACCGTTGGGCAGGAAGAAACTGGTGCGGCGTGGGCTACCTGTTATTTTGTCATACTTCGCCAACAGGCAGCCCGCCTGATCAGTACCAGACGAAAGAGCATCACGCGATCACCCCTCCCCCGAGGCAAACGCGACTTTCATAGACCACCACCGACTGCCCCGGCGTGATCGCCCACTGCGGCTCGGCGAAGCGGATCAGGCAGGCGTCGGCGCCGACCCGCTCAATCTCGCAGGCGGCATCGGTCTGCCGGTAGCGTGTTTTAGCGGTATACACCCAGTGTGTATGCGGCGCTTCACCGGCCACCCAGGACAAATCCCAGGCGCTCACTTCGTCGGCCAGCAACGCCGGATGGTCATGCCCCTGCACGACATAGAGGATGTTTTCGGCCACATCCTTGCGGGCCACGAACCAGGCATCATGGTCGCCGTGGTCGCCGCTCTTGCCCCCCCTGACACCACCGATGTGCAAACCCTTGCGCTGACCGATCGTGTGGTAGGCCACCCCGTCGTGTTCGCCAAGCACGCGGTCGTCGTCGAGGCAACGGATCTCGCCCTGGCTTTTCGGCAGATAACGCATTAGGAAATCCTTGAACGGCCGCTCACCGATAAAACAGATACCGGTCGAATCCTTCTTCAGCGCGACATGCAGACCGGCCGCCTCGGCAATCTTGCGGACGTCTCGCTTGTACAGGCCGGCCAGGGGGAACAGCGTCTTCGCCAGTTGTTGCTGATTGAGCCGGTACAGGAAATAACTCTGGTCCTTGGTCCCATCCTCGGCCTTGAGCAACTGCCAGGCGCCCTGGAACTCGCGTACGCCGGCGTAATGGCCGGTGGCGATACGCTGCGCACCAATCTTCAGCGCGTACTCGAGAAAAGCGCTGAACTTGATCTCCGAGTTGCACAACACGTCCGGATTCGGCGTGCGGCCCGCCTGGTATTCCTTCAGAAAGTGCGCAAACACGCGTTCCTTGTATTCTCTCGCGAAGTTCAGCACTTCGACCTCGATCCCGAGCGTATCGGCAACGCTGATCACATCGATCAGATCCTGGCGCGAAGCGCAATATTCGTCGCCATCGTCATCTTCCCAGTTCTTCATGAACAGGCCGACCACATGCCATCCCTGCTGCTTGAGCAGCCAGGCGGCGACCGACGAATCAACGCCACCGGACAAGCCAACGACGACAGTTTTTTCCTTGTTCATCTGCGTACCCTGTTAATGTGAAAGTCGCGTCAGCGACTCACGAATCTCCCCTCCCCACTTGGGGGGGAGTGGTCGGGGGAGAGGGAAACGGTCATGACTTTCATGATCGGGGGTGCCTGGAAAAG
>NZ_JAYMYJ010000057.1:0-15881 GCF_035668035.1 Candidatus Thiothrix phosphatis
CCCGCTCGCAGGTGACACTGCCAGCGGGGCTTTTTTATGCGCGCAAACTTTGCGCTGGGTGTTGGATTTGCGCTCCTCGAACCAGGGCTTCGCGGAGGCCGTTGCTCCGTGCGGCGGGCACCTTCACATAGGCGCGCGAAAGGGATGTCATCCAGCGGGTTGCCCGCCATAACCGTAGGTGGATATGACGGGCAGCAAACACCGGCTAGGACAAGCGCATTGCGCACATACTTCGCCCCCCGCGCTGCCTCACTCTTCCCCCATCCCCGACATGCCGAGGATATTCCAGCCACCATCAACATAGGTGATTTCCCCGGTAATGCCTGAAGCCAGATCCGAGCACAGGAAAGCTGCGGTGTTGCCGACTTCCTCAATAGTCACATTGCGGCGCAGCGGGGCGTATTTCTCGAAATAATCCAGCATTTTCTTGAAGCCGCTGATGCCGGAAGCCGCCAGCGTGCGGATCGGCCCGGCGGAAACCGCATTCACGCGGATGCCCTGTGGCCCCAGGTCGGCGGCCATGAAGCGCACCGCTGCTTCCAGGCTGGCTTTGGCCATGCCCATCACATTGTAATTGGGGATGGCGGCGACCGCCCCCAGGTAGCTCAACGCCAGCAGCGAGCCGTTGCGTCCCGCCATCAGCGGTTTGGCGTAGCGTGCCAGCGCGAGGAAACTGTAGGCGCTGATGTCATGGGCGATCTGTGAGCCGGTGCGGGTGGTGTTGTCGACGATGCTGCCAGCCAGTTGCTCCTTGGGCGCAAAGGCGATCGAGTGCACCACGATGTCTAGCCCATCCCAGTGCTCGCCCAGTTCCTTGAAAGCGGCTTCGATGCTTTCATCGGACGCCACATCGCAGGGGATGGCGATGCTGGAGCCGAAGGCGGCGGCGGTTTTTTCCACCCGGCTTTTCAGCTTGTCGTTCTGGTAGGTGAAAGCCAGTTCCGCGCCTTCGCGGTGCATGGCTTCAGCGATGCCATAGGCGATGGAACGGTCACTTGCGACGCCTGTGATCAGGGCGCGTTTGCCAGCGAGAAAACCCATGTGAACTCCTAAGTTTGTGTAAATGCTGCACCCCGGAAGGGTTGGTGTTATGCTGTGAAACCCCTGAATTATGCAGTAAACAATCAAGCGTATGCAAAAACGATCAAGCGCCGGTGGCTGGTGGCTGTATCTGCTGGTGATGCTGGTTATTGTGCTGGTGTTGCTGACCATGTACCAGATTGACCGGCAGTGGACTAAGTTGGCCGAAGTGCAGGCCACCCTGTCGGAGCAGGCGCGCGACATCCGTGAATTGCGCACCGCAATCACCAGCGGCGCAATCCGTCAGCAGGCGGCGGGTGGTGAGACGGCTCCAGGCGTCACCACCGCTTTTCAGCGCGCTTACGCCATGACGCAGTTGCCGGACTACGCCCAGGGCGACTGGAATGTGAACGCCTTTGGCAACAACCTCAAGACCATCACACCGCTGGTGTCAACGGATGCCTACGCTTCCGAAGTGCAAGGCTACATTCAGGAAAGCCTGATCGCCCGCAACCCCGATACCCTGGAATGGGAAGGGTTGATCGCCAAAAGCTGGCAGGTCAGCGACGACGGGCTGACAATCACTTTCCAGTTGCGCGATGGCGTGACCTTTTCCGATGGTGCGCCGCTGACTACGGACGATGTTGTCTTTACCTTCCAGTTCATTATGACGGAGGCCATCCAAGCCCCGCGTGAGCGCGCCTATTACGAAAAGATCAAGGATGTGAAGGCGAACGGCAAAAACGAGGTGGTGTTCACCTACAAGGAGCCGTATTTCGAGGCGCTGTCGCTGGCAGGCGGCATGCCGATTATGCCCAAACATTTTTACGGGCCTTATCTGCAAAAGCCGCAGGAATTCAACGAATCCAAGGGGCTATTGCTGGGAAGTGGGCCGTACCGCCTGCCAGACCCGAAAGGTTGGACGCCGGACAAGGGCAATGTGGAGCTGGTGCGCAACGAGCGTTATTGGGGGGATGTGCAGCCGTCCTACAACCGTATCCTGTGGACAATCATCCAGAATGACAACGCCCGCCTGACCACGTACCGTAACGGCAAGATTGATGACTATCAGGCGCGCCCGGTGGAGTACCAGCAGCTCAAGAATGACCCACAGATCATGGGCAAGAGCCAGAACTTCGAATACATGCCGCCAGTGGCCGGTTACAGCTATATCGGCTGGAACCAGGAACGCAACGGCAAGCCGACCCGCTTCGCCGACCCGCGCGTGCGCCAAGCCATGAGCTACCTGACGGATGTGGACCGCATTATCAAGGATGTCTTCCTGGGTTACGCCGAAGCGGCGGTCAGCCCGTTCAGCAACACCAGCAAGCAACATGACGCCGCCCTGCAACCCTGGCGGTTCAACCTGGAAAAAGCGCAGGAGCTGCTGAAGGCGGCGGGTTACGAAGACCGCAACGGCGACGGTGTGCTGGAAGGCAAGGATGGCCAGCCGTTCACCTTCCGGCTGACCTATTTCGGCGACAACGAAGACACCAAGCGCATGGTGCTGCTGCTGAAAGACCTGTACGCGCGCGCCGGGGTGAAGATGGAGCCGTTCCCGCAGGAATGGCCGGTGATGCTGGAAGCCCTCAACAAAAAGGATTTCGACGCCATTACCCTGGGTTGGACCAGCGGGATCGAAACCGACATTTACCAGATGTTCCACAGCTCGCAAGCGAAAACGGATGGCGACAACTTCATCAGTTACAAAAGTCCGGCGCTGGACAAGCTGATCGACCAGGCGCGCGCCACCGTGGACGAAGCCGCCCGTATGCCGCTGTGGCGGCAGGCCGAACACATTATGTATGAAGACCAGCCGTACACCTTCCTGATGCGCCGCCAGAACCTGACGTTCATCGACAAGCGCATCCACAACCTGCAAATGACCAAGCTCGGCCTGAACGCGGGCAGTTTGCCGGTGGAAACCTTCGTACCGGCGGCCATGCAGAAATACACCCAGCCATAACGCGCAAGCTCCATGGGGATCAAACTGCTGGTGGACATACACCCTTTGCTGCGGCGCAGGACAGGGGTCGGCAACTACATTTTCTACCTGTTGCGGGAAATGGTGCAGGATGCGCGGGTGGAGGATGTGGTGGGTGTTGACGGCCTGCGTTTCTGGCGGCGGGATGAATTGGTGCCGTTGCTGTTTCCTGCCGCGCAGGGGGCGGCGGCGGATGTGTCCAACGGCGGGGGTAACGGGCTGAAGCAATCATTGCGGCGTCTGCCCTGGCTGCGGGAAGCCCGTGGCTTGTTACAGGCCGCCCGCCTCCGGCTGGCATGGGGCCATTACCACGATTACGTTTTCTGGGGCGGAAATTATTACCTGCCGCCATTGCATGGGCTGAAAAGCGTGGTGACGGTGCATGATTTGTCCCACCTGCATTACCCCGAGTTTCATCCGGCGGATCGGGTGAAATTCCTGCAACGCCGCCTGCCCGGCATTATCGGGCGCGCCAACGCAGTGGTGGCGGTGTCGGAAGCCACGCAGCAAGATATTTACGCCAATCTGGGCAAGGACATAAAACTGCCACCTGTATTGGTGGTCTCACCTGCATGCGCGTCTTTGCCCCCTTCCTCCCTGGCGGGGGAAGGGATGGGAGTGGGGGGAGACGCCGCCAAGGCAGTAACGGAAAAATACCAGTTGCCTGCGCAGTTCATCTTGTCCGTCGGCACCCTGGAGCCGCGCAAGAACGTCGCCCGTTTGCTGGCCGCTTTCCAGTCGCTGGAGCCGGAACTGCAACGCAACTGGCCGCTGCTGCTGGTGGGCGACAAGGGCTGGCTGACCGGGGAACTGGCGGCTCGCCTGCAACAGGAAGCGAATGTGCGCTGGCTGGGCTTTGTCCCGGATGAGGACATGCCCGGCCTGTATCAGGCGGCGGGCGTGTTCGCCTATGTGTCGCTGTTTGAAGGTTTCGGCATGCCGGTGCTGGAGGCAATGGGCTATGGCGCGCCGGTGCTGACTTCCAATGCCAGCTCGTTGCCGGAAGCGGCGGGCGGCGCGGCCCTGCTGACAGACCCCTTGAGCACATCAGCGATTGCTGATAGTTTGCGCCAATTATTGCAGGACAGGGCTTTGCGGGAACGTCTGGCGGCGGCTGGGCGCAAACGGGCGCAGCAGTTTGACTGGAAGGATTCTGCCCGGCGTTTGCTGGATATATGCGAGACACTGAATTCATGACCAAACGTATTCTGATTACCGGGGCGCAAGGTTTCACCGGGCGTTACCTGTCCGCCTTGCTCAGGCAGGTGGGGCATGAGGTGTTTGCATTGCAGGCGGACATCCGTGACCTGGACGTGCTGACGGCGGAAGTCAAGGCGGTCAACCCGACCCACATCGTGCATCTGGCGGGCATCAGCTTTACCCTGGATGGCAAGGACATCAACATCTACAAGGTGCACCTGATCGGCACTGAAAACCTGTTGAAAGCGTGCATGGACATCCGTCAGAACCTGCAAAAAGTGATTCTGGTCAGCACCTGCCATATTTACGGCCTGGAGCATGGCGACAACCCGCTGGATGAAAACACCCGCCCAGCCCCGCGCACCCATTACGCCATCAGCAAGTTTGCGATGGAATGCGTGGCGGAAAACTACCGCGCCGACCTGCCGCTGCTGATCACGCGCCCGTTCAATTATTCCGGGCAGGGGCAGGAAGGGCGCTTCCTGGTGCCGAAACTGGTGCGCCACTTTCACGAGCGCCTGCCGGAGATCGAGCTGGGCAATATTGATGTCGCCCGTGACTTTTCCGATGTGCGCTGGGTGGCGCAAGTGTACCGCTCCCTGTTGGACAGCGAGCGCGAAGGCGTGGTCAACCTGTGTTCCGGGCGGGCGCTCAGTATCCGCGACATCCTGGATTACTTGCGCCAGCAGAGCGGGCATGACTTGCAGGTGCGGCAGAAAACCGACCTGATCCGCCGGGAATGCATGGTGCAGGTGGGCGACCGCAGCCGCCTGGACGCCTGGACTGGCATTCACCCCTACCCGTTTGAGTCAACGCTGGACTGGATGCTGGCGGGAGGGAACGCTTGAACGGCATGTTGCTGGCGGTCTGGCGGTTCCGGCATTTCATTGTGTCGTCGATTGCCAACGAATTCCGCTCCCGCTTTATCCGCAGCCGCCTAGGGGGGCTGTGGGGGATTATCCACCCGCTGATGCAGGTGGTGATTTTCGCCTTCATCCTTTCGCATGTGCTGGCCAGCAAGCTGCCGGGCATCGACAACCGCTACGCCTACGCCATTTACCTGATGGCGGGGACGCTGGCGTGGAACCTGTTTTCCGAAGTCGTGCTGCGGGGGCTGACCCTGTTCATCGACAACGGCAACCTGCTGAAAAAGATTTCTTTCCCGCGCATCAGCCTGCCGCTCATCCTGGCGGGTGGGGTGCTGCTGAACAATGTGCTGTTGCTGCTGGCGATCCTGCTGATTTTCCTGCTGCTGGGGCATGTGCCAGGGGTGCAATTGCTGTGGCTGCCGCTGCTGACGCTGGTGACGCTGGGGCTGGGGTTGGGGCTGGGGTTGATCCTCGGGGTGCTGAATGTGTTCCTGCGCGATATTGGCCAGGTGGTGCCGATCGTGTTGCAGTTCCTGTTCTGGTTCACGCCGGTGGTGTACATGTCGAGCATCATTCCCGAACAATACCGTCACTGGCTGGTGTTTAACCCGATGTATGTGGTGGTGGACGCCTACCATCAGGTGCTGGTGTTCAACCAGCCGCCAGCGTTGGGCGGCGTCGCCGTGGTCGGGGCGCTGGCGCTGCTGCTGTCCGGTTTCGCCATGATCCTGTTCCGTAAGGCCAGCCCGGAAATGGTGGATATGTTATGAACATCCTGGAAGTGCGTGGCGTTGGCAAGGCTTACCGGCATTACCGTTCGGAGTTGCAGCGGGTGTTCAACTGGTTTGGCGGCGGGTTTGCGCCGGTGACGGAACACTGGGTGTTGCAGGACATCAGTTTCAGCATTGCGGCGGGCGAAGCCATCGGCATTGTCGGCCAGAACGGGGCAGGCAAGAGCACCTTGCTGAAGCTGATCACCGGCACGCAGTTCCCCACCACCGGCAGCGTCAGCGTGAACGGGCGGGTGTCGGCGATCCTGGAGCTGGGCATGGGCTTCAACCAAGATTTGAGCGGGCGCGACAATGTGCTGCATACCGCCGGGCTGATGGGCTTTTCCCGTGACGCTGTGCTGGGGCGGATGGCGGACATCGAGGCGTTTGCGGAAATTGGCGGGTATTTCGATGAGCCGGTGCGCACCTATTCCAGCGGGATGCAGATGCGGGTGGCGTTTGCGGTGGCGACGGCGTTCCGCCCGGACATCCTGATCGTGGATGAGGCGCTGTCGGTGGGCGACGCCTATTTCCAGCACAAAAGCTTCAACCGTATCCGCGAATTCCAGCAGCAGGGCACCACGTTGCTGCTGGTGTCGCACGACCATAATTCCATCCGCACCGTGTGTGACCGCGCCATCCTGTTGGAACAGGGGCGTTTGCTGAAAACCGGCTCGCCCGCCGAGGTGGTGGATTTCTATAACGCCATGATCGGTGAAAAGGAAGGGCAGGACACCATCCGTCAGGAACTGGCGGAAGATGGCCAAGTGCGCACGGTGTCCGGCACGGGCGAAGCCACGGTGGCGGACATCGCCCTGACCGATTTGGCGGGCAGGGTGCTGGAAGTGGCTCCGGTCGGCGAAGCCGTCAGGCTGCGGGTCAAGGTGCAGGTGCGGGTGGCCATTCCGCGCCTGGTGCTGGGCTACATGATCCGCGACCGGCTGGGGCGGCCCATTTTCGGCACCAACACCGACTTGCTGCAACAGCCGCTGGAACAGGTGCAGGCGGGCGAACAGGTCACCTATACGTTCACTTTCCCCGCCAATCTGGGGCATGGCAGCTATTCCGTGTCCACGGCGTTGGTCAGCACCGACACCCATCTGGTCAACAATTATGAATGGCGGGATCTGGCGCTGGTGTTTGAGGTCGCCAATATGAACCATGCTTATTTCGAGGGGTGCAACTGGATGTTGCCGACACTGGAGGTTGATCGTCCATGACGTTTGTTTCCTACGCCCAGAATTATGAAGATGTCATGTTGCAGCGGGCGTTCCGCACGGTGGAAAAAGGCTTTTTCATCGATGTGGGGGCGAATGCGCCGGTCGGGGATTCCGTCACCTACCTGTTTTATGAGCGCGGCTGGCGCGGCGTCAATATCGAGCCGGTGTCGCAATGGTTCGAGATGCTGGCGGAAATCAGGCCGGACGACATCAACCTGAATGCGGCCATCGCCGACAGCGCCGATTCCCTCACCCTGTACGACGTGCCGGATACCGGGCTGGCCACTGCCGACCCGGCCATCGCTGAACGCCACCGGCAGGAAGGGCGGACGGTGCTGGAACGCAAGGTTCCGGCCTACACCCTCAACGCGGTGTGCGCCCGCCATGCGCCTGCGCTCATCCAGTTCCTGAAAATCGATGTGGAAGGCGCGGAAGCCTCAGTGCTGCGCAGCATTGACCTCGACCGTTACCGCCCGCAGGTCATCCTGGTGGAGGCGACCCTGCCCAATTCCACCACCGTCAGCTATGCGGAATGGGAGCCGCTGATCACCGGCAAACGTTATGATTTCGTCTATTTTGATGGCCTCAACCGTTTCTACGCTGCGCAGGAATGCGCCGCCCTGAAGGCCGCGTTCAGCGCGCCGCCGAATGTGCTGGACGACTTCATGCAGTACCGTGAAGTCATGCACCGGCAGGCCATTGAACGGTTGCAGGCGCAACTGGACGCCGAGCGGCGGGTGGAAGCGCCCCCGGAATTCAAGCCGCTGGACATTTCCGTGCTGGAGCCGCTGGCCTGGGTGGGCGGCGCGGCGGATGGCGACGCAGGCAAGCTGTTGCAGATCGGCGCTGGCCTGAAACTGGTGCGCCAGCAGCAGGAACGGACGGAACAGGCCATCTGGCGCTTGGCGCAGGCTCAGGTCAAGCAGACGGCGCTGGAGGCGGAGCGCCTGCGCTTGCAGGAAGCGGGTTATCAGCGGCGCATCTTTGAGCTGGAGCAGGAAAACCGGCAGACGCAGCAGCAACTGGGGCAGCAGTTGGAGCAGGAGCGGCGGCACTGGCGGCAGGAACGCCAGGAACTGCAACGCCAGCATACCGCAGCGTTGGAAGATAAAGCCGTGATTGAGCATGAATTGCGCGGCGTTTACGGCGGCATGGCCTGGCGCATCACCAAACCCTTGCGTATCGCCGCCGACCATGGCAAGCCGCTGTTGCGTAAAATCCGGGAAGGCGGTGGCGCATGGCTCCGTTTCACGCCAGAAAGCCGCCCGCGCCGCACCGCCCGCCAACTGAAGCGTTGGTTGGTGCCGCGTCTGGGGCAAGCCTTACGGCGCGGCAAGGATGGCCTGATGCGCAACCCCGTCACCGCCCGCTATTTGCAGGCGACGCTTGACCGTTTCCCCGGCCTGCGCCAAGGTCTGCGCTCTTGGGCGAACCGCTCGGCGCAGGGTGAAACCGATGTGCAGGCCGAACAGGGGAAACTGAGCCAGCAGGCCGCCCGGGTTTACCGCGCGCTGCAACCGCCGCAACCATAAACAGGATTTCAGTGATGTCACGCATGAAAATTGTGCTGGATATGCAGGCCCGCCAGTCACAGGGCAGCCATCATCGCGGTATTGGCCGGTATGCGCTGGCGCTGGGGCAAGCCATGGCGCGGCAGGCGGGCGACCAGATCCATTTGTTGGTCAATGCGGCGTTTCCGCATTACGGGCTCGAAATCCGTGAGGATTTCAGCCAGTGGGTTGACCCCCGGCGCATCCATGTCTTCCATGCGCCACAACCGGCGGCGGGTTTGCATCCCGAGAATGGCTGGCGCATCCGGGTGGCGGAACAGCTGCGGGAAGGCGTGCTGCAAGCGTTGCAGCCGGACATCGTGCACATCAGCAGCCTGTTTGAGGGGGTGGATGACGATGTGGTGACGTCCGTATGGCATCCTGCCCTTAGTGGGAAAACCTCCGTCACCCTGCATGACCTGATCCCGTTGATGCAGGCTGACCATTACCTGCGCGATCCCCGGATGCAGGCGTGGTATTACCGCAAGTTACAGTCGTTGAAAAACGCCGGGTTGCTGCTGGCGGTTTCCGAGTATTCGCGCCGCGAAGGCATTGAGGTGCTGGGGCTGGACCCGCAACGGGTGGTGTGCGCGCCGAATGCGGTGTCCACTGAGTTCCGCCGCCTGGATTTGACACAGGAACAGGCCGCCGCCATCAAGGCGAAATTTGGCCTGGGCCGCGCGTTCATCCTCTACATGGGCGGGGTGGAATACCGCAAGAATATTGAGCGGCTGGTGGCCGCTTATGCCAGCCTGCCCGCGCCAGTGCGGGCGCAGCATGCGTTGGTGATCGCCGGAAAGGTCAAGGATTATGAGCATGACCGCCTATTGGTGTTGCAGCACAAGCATGGCCTGTCCGCCGCCGATTTCATCTTGACCGGGCCGGTCAGTGATGAGGAACTGGTCGAGCTGTATAACCTGGCCGCGTTGTTTGTGTTCCCGTCGCTGTACGAAGGTTTCGGGCTGCCGGTATTGGAGGCGATGGCTTGCGGCTGCCCGACGATCGCCGCCAATAATTCCAGCCTGCCGGAAGTGGTCGGGTGGGATGAAGCGCTGTTCGACGGCCTGAGTGTGGAAAGCATGGGCCGGAAAATGGCGCAAGCGCTATCGGACGCCGGTTTCCGCATCGCGTTGCAGGCGCACGCGGAACAGCATATCCAGCGCTTTTCCTGGGATGCCTCCGCAACGGTGGCGTTGGAGGCTTTCGCCGCGCTGCATGAGCAACAGCAGGCTGTCGGGCGAACTCAGGTCGCCATCAGCCTGCCGGAGACGCAGCGCCCGAAGCTGGCGTTTGTGGCTGAGTTTCCGGAAAACGGCGGCGGCGCGGCGCATTTCAACGCCCATTTGTTACCGGCGCTGGCGGCTTTTTACGATATTGAACTGGTCAGCGAGCAAGCTGAGACCGGCGACCTGTGGCTACGCAGCAATTTCCCACTACGCAGCCGCCAATGGTTGCGCGCCCATGCCGCCCATTACCAGCGGCGGGTGTATGCGCCTGACCCGGACGCCTATGACCCGGATTTGCTGGCGCTGATGCAGGAACAGCCGGGAACGCTGCTGTTGCACCGTTTCCAGGCTGACGCTTGGCGGCTGTCGCCAGCGATGCGCTATCAGGCTCATGGCTACACCGCCTTGCTGCCGGGGGATAGGGAAACGGAAGTCTCTTATCCTGGCAACCGGCCTTTGCTGGAGGCGGCGTTGGGGGTCATTGCGCTGGAAGCCGATGCGCAACAGCAGGCGCAGGACTGTTACGGCGCTGAGATGGCGCGTTACTGGCGGCATCTTGCGGTGGAACCGTTGGCGGAACAGGCGCTGGGCGTGAGCCATGTGATCGGGGAACAGTTCGCGCAGGCGTTGGAAACGTTCCATGCGCAACATCCCTGGGCGTTGGAGCGGCAAGTGGCCCGGCGGATACAGGCGCTGGCGGCTCCGGTCGAAGCCGTCGCGGCGGATTGGCTGGCGGTGGCGCAAAGCCTGGCGGACAACCGTTTAACCTGGCCGCCTGCACAGCCGGTGTTGTTCTACGACGTGTCCATTTTTGTCTGGGGCGACCACGCGACGGGCGTGCACCGTGCGACCCGCAGCATCCTGCTGGCATTGCTGAAGGCACCTCCCGCTGGCTGGCGGGTGGAGCCGATTTATGCGCATGAAGGCCATTACCGTTATGCGCGGCGGATGACGGCTGAATTGTTGGGCGTGAAGGGGTTGGGGTTGCCGGATAGAGTGGTGGATTTCCGTGCGGGGGATCTGTTCCTGCATGTGGATCTGGGCATGCACATCGTGGCGGACATGGAGCCGCACTTGCAGAAAATACGCGCTTGCGGGGTGCAGGTTTACCATCTGGTGCATGACATCCTGCCTATGCGCCTGCCACAGGAATTTTTCGACGCGGGCGTGCTGACCTATTTCCGGCGCTGGCTGGAAGCGGTGTGCCGGGTGGCGGATGGCCTGATCATGACCACGCAGGCCGGGTTGGATGATGTGGCGGCGTGGATGCGGGAAAATCCGCCGCAACGTTTCGGCCAGCCCCGGTTGGGCGTGTGCACGCTGGGGGCGGACATCCAGGCCGATGCGGAAGCGCCGCTGGCTGGACAGGAGCGCGCCTTGCTGGAAACTTTTCGCCAACGTCCGACCTTCCTCATGGTCAGCACCATCGAGCCGCGCAAGGGGTATGGGCAGGCGCTCAAGGCGTTTGAACGGTTGTGGGAGCAGGGCGTGGACGCGCAACTGGCGCTGGTCGGCAAACAGGGCTGGAATGTCGAACCCCTGATGGCGGCGATCCAGCAGCATCCGGAACTGGGCAAACGCCTGCATTGGATGAAGTTCGTCAGCAACACGATGCTGGCGGGTTTGTATGCAAGCTGTTCCGCCTTGCTGATGGCGTCCGAGGGCGAAGGTTTCGGCCTGCCGCTGATTGAGGCCGCCCAGCACCAGCTGCCGGTGATTGCCCGCAATATCCCGGTGTTCCGCGAAATTGCCGGGGAGCATGCGTTTTATTTCGAGGGCAAGGAGCCGCAGGCGCTGGCCGACGCCATCCAGCGCTGGCTGGCGCTGCGTGAACAGGGGCAGGAGCCCAAGCCCGCCGGTATCCAGTGGATTACCTGGGAAGACAGCGCCGCACAGGTCAAGGCGTTCCTGTTGGGCGGGCAGGCGCGGGGAGGCGCAACGGCGTGAGCGGCATCCGTTACCAGTTTGAAGGCCCGTTTGACAGCAGCTACAGCCTGGCCATCCTCAACCGGGAAATGGCGCGGGCGGTGGAAGCCCTGCGCCCCGGCTCCGTGGCCTTGTATTCCACCGAAGGGCCGGGGGATTACGCGCCAAACCTGGAATGGCTGCGGGATGATCCGCAGGTTGTGGAGCTGTGGCGGCGCAGCCAGCAGCCGCCAGCCAAGCCGCCGGATGTGACCTTGCGCAACTTGTATCCGCCGCGCGTCACCGGCATGTCCGGCCAGTTGCATGTGATGAACACTTACGGTTGGGAGGAAACCGGCTTCCCGGCGGAATACGTCGCTGCGTTCAACGAACACCTGCATCTGGTGACGGTGATGTCGTCCTGGGTGCGCAAGGTGCTGGTCGAAAATGGCGTGCGGGTTCCAGTGGTGCCGGTCGGGGTGGGCGTTGACCACATCCTGCGCTATCCGGTCGAGCCGGTCAGCCTGCCGAAGGGCAAGCGTTTCTGTTTCCTGCACATTTCTTCCTGCTTCCCGCGCAAGGGGGTGGACGTGCTGCTGGACGCCTATACGGCGGCGTTCACGGCGGCGGATGATGTGCTGCTGGTGATCAAGACTTTCCCCAATCCGCACAGCACCATTGAGCAACAACTGCTGGAATTGTGGGATCGCCAGCCGGATTGTCCGGCCATTCACCTGATCGATGAGGATTTAAGCATCGGCCAGATCAACAGCCTGTATCAGCAGGCGGATGCGCTGGTCGCCCCTTCGCGCGGCGAAGGGTTCGGCATGCCGATGGCGGAGGCGATGCTGTGGGGGACACCAGTGATCACCACCGGCTACGGCGGGCACACCGATTTCTGTACGCCGGAAACCAGTTGGCTGATTGACTACCACTTCGCCAAGGCGCAGACCCACATGGGGCAGTTTGATTCGCTGTGGGTGGAGCCGGACACGCTGCACCTGACGGCGCTGATGCGCAAGCTGTATGCGCTGTCGCAGGATGCAGCCGGGCGGGAAACTATCTGCATACGCACGCAGGCGGCCAAAGCCATGATTGAAAACGGCTGGTGCTGGAGCCAGGTGGCCGGGAGGCTGCTGGAGGCGATTGACGGCCTGTACGCTTCGGTTGGCAATTTCCTGCCGACCAAATTGCGGGCGCAGCAGCAGGACGCCACTGTTGGCAAGGTCGCCTGGGTCAGCACCTGGAACACCCGTTGCGGGATCGCCAGCTATTCCGAATGGCTGCTGGAAAACAGCCATTTGCCGGTCACGATCCTGGCGAACGCCGATAGCGTGCCGACCGGGGCGGATGGGGACAATGTGATCCGTTGCTGGGAAACCCGTGCCGGGAAGCGGGAAACGCCGTCACTGGCGGGGTTGCTGCACACCATCCTGAACAGCGGTTTCCGGGCAGTGGTGATCCAGTTCAATTTCGCCTTTTTTGGCGTGCAGCCGTTGCAGGAAGTGATCAAAACCCTGCGGGAACGGGGCATTGTGGTGTACCTGTTTTTCCACGCCACGCAGGATGTGGTCCAGGACGGGCGGCTGGTCAGCACGGTGCGTGGGCTGGGCGGGGCGCTGGCGGATTGCACCCGGCTGCTGGCGCACGGGACGGCGGATGTCAACCGGCTGAAACGTTTCGGGCGGGTGGGGAATGTGACCCTGATACCGCACGGCGTCATGTATGCGCCGGACATCCTGGCGCGGCATCAGCCTGACCCGGCGGTGTTCCGCATTGCGTCGTATGGCTTTCTGTTGCCGGACAAAGGCGTGCCCGAACTGATCAGCGCCTTCGCCCTGTTGCAGCAGCGCCTGCTGGCGCTGGCGGCGGCGGGCAAGCCGTGCCCGCAGGTGCGGCTGGAGCTGTTCAATGCGCTGTATCCGGGCAGCGTGTCGGAGCAGGAGCGGACGAAATGCGTGACGCTGATTGAATACTCCGGGTATGCGGACAGCATCGGCCTGCATACGGCCTACCAGGAAAATGAACAGTCGCTGGCGGCGCTGGCGGCCTGCGACTTGGTGGTGTTCCCGTACCAGAAGAGCCGGGAATCCTCCAGCGCGGCGGTGCGGATGGGGCTGGCGGCGGGGCGTCCGGTCGCCTGCACGCCGATGAATGTGTTTGGCGATGTGGCGGACATCGTGCATTTCCTGCCGGGCGTGTCGCCGCAGGCGATGGCGGAGGGGTTGCTGGAATTGGTCATGGATTCCGCCAAGCTGGCCTCAGCCCGGCGGCGTCACCAGCAATGGTTGCAGGCGCATGCCTGGGAGCAGGTGACGCAACGGTTGGACGCAATGTTGATGCAGGATATGCGATAGACGCGAGGTGAGTAAGTGTTTCCCGGCAGAGTTGGGAGCTTTAAATTCGTGGGTTGCCCAAGGCCGCCAAACAGGGGCGTTAACGCGACCTTGGTTCTTGTGACGCTTTATCAGCTGCTGTCCTGTTTGCGGATGGGCAGTTGTTGCTAACGGTTATCGCCTGGATTGGCCTGTGCGTCTGGGTGTTGTGGTGAAGTTTCGCCACAGTACGGCTCCAGCGATGGCCCCAAATCCCTGATCAGTCTGGCGGTGTGTTTCTGGCGGCCTTCGTCGGTCAGGTGGTATTCGGTGTTGAACAGGTCGTCCATGCCATACATGTAGTCAAACGGAGAGCCGACATAGGTTGCGCCCAGCGCCCGCACTTTGCCGGGCAGATCAGTATAGAACGCCCGCTCTATGGGGTCTTCATGGTAAAACGCCCGTTCATGGAAAGCGGACGGTACAAATATCAGGCAGACATCATGCTGTTTCGCCCAGGCGATGTAATCCCGCAGGTACCGCCACGCCAGATTGTCGGGTTTGTCGTCCTTGCCGTATTGATGGGGCGGCATGTCGCGGTGGCCTTCCCATTCGCGCAATTCCTGGCCTACCAGTCTGGCTTTGCCAGTATTGCGCTGGTCGCCGGTGGCCGGGTCAATATTGTGTACGCCATACAGGACTGTGACCGGCGGCTGGGCATCGGAAGGGTGGTAGCCTTGCCAAATCCGCTCCAGCGGTGTTTCCCACAGGATGTTAAAGCGTTCCTTCCAGCCCAGCCGCCAGAAAAAACCAGGGTCGCGGGCAAGAATCTGGTCGATCAGTTGGGTGTTGGTTGCCCCGTCATACAGGTACAGCGGGTATTCCAGCGGCAGCAGGGCGATGTCTCCGGGTTTTAGCGCCTGTTGGGAGCGGTACAGGATATAGGGCAGCAGCATGGCGGCGTTCACCCCCTGATTCACCACAGGGCGATGGTAAGTTTGGCTGATCAGGCTGGAATTGAGGCCAAACAGGGCGTTGGAACCAGAGACTATCACGATCTTGGGTTGGCGGATGGCGTCTGCCAACCGTTGTTTCAGCTGATAGGCGTGATATACCCAGGAGGGCGTAGGGTTGCCGACTTGCCCATAAACAAGCCCCAGCCAGACGCAGGCGGCCAAAAGGAAACCTGCCGGTAACGCTGTCCAGAATTGCATGCTGTTCCTAGAAAACAAAATAAATAAAACTCTGCGAGGAGCCGCTGGCCATCATTTTCAGGCTCACAAACAATAACGCACCCGCCAGTAAGCCGTGCCCTGCGTGTAAGCGGATGGCTGCCGGATTTTTCTGCCAGCGGGTATATTGCAGCCATTGCAGGGTGCTGGGAAAGCCCCACACTATGATGAAACCTGCCAGCAGCCATGCCAGTGTCGGGAGGTTTTGTGCCGCCACTATTTGGGTAAAATCGGGATATTGCCACAGGGCGTTGAAATAACGCCACACTGCTGGCAGGGTTTCCGCCCGGAACAATACCCATAACAGCGAAACCAGCAGGAATGTCAACAGTATGGAGATGGGCTTCCAGGGCAAGCGTCCAGCAATTTTGGCGATACGGTGGTTGAGCATCAGCAGCAGGCCATGCAGGCCACCCCACAGGATAAAAGTCCAGCCAGCGCCATGCCACAAGCCTGCTAATAGCATGGTAATCAGTAGGTTGAATGTCTGTCGCCATGCCCCAAGACGGTTGCCGCCCAGTGGGATATACAAGTAGTCACGCAAGAAGCCTGATAGTGTAATGTGCCAGCGCCGCCAGAAATCAGTGATG